>CAKTZW010000643.1 GCA_934636065.1 uncultured Labedella sp. | reverse complement strand
GGTAGTGGGCCGACGCGAGCGCGTAGCGCACCGCGATGGGCCGCGCCGAGGCGAGCAGATCCGCGGCGAAGACGGAGTTCCCGAGGGACTTCGACATCTTCTGCCCACCGACGTTGACGAGACCGTTGTGCACCCAGTACTCGGCGAAGGGGAATCCTGCCGCCGTCGATTGAGCCAGCTCGTTCTCGTGGTGCGGGAAGCGCAGGTCGAGTCCGCCGCCATGGATGTCGAAGTGATCGCCGAGGTACCGGCGCGACATGGCCGAGCACTCGATGTGCCAGCCCGGGCGGCCGTCCCCCCACGGGCTCGACCACACGGCCGAGGCCGGCTCGTCGGACTTCGCGCCCTTCCACAGCGCGAAGTCGTGAGGATCCCGCTTCCCTCGCGGGTCGGCGTCGGTCGCCGGCTCCATGGCCTCGACGCGCTGACGCGTGAGCTCCCCGTACGTCGGCCAGCTGGTCACGTCGAAGTACACGTCACCGGATCCGTCACCCGCCGGGTACGCGTGGCCGCGCTCGATGAGCCGATCGATGATCTCGTGCATCTGCGGGACGCTCGCCGTCGCGCGCGGCTCGTAGGTGGGAGGGAGGATGCCGAGCGCGCGATAGGCGGCGGTGAACTCCAGCTCCATCCGGTAGGCGAGCGCCCACCACTGCTCCGTCTCGCTGGCGTTCTGCAGGACCTTGTCGTCGATGTCCGTGACGTTGCGGACGAGGGTGACGTCGTACCCGGACGCGCTGAGCCAGCGCCTGAGCAGGTCGTACACAAGCGCCGACCGCAAGTGCCCGATGTGAGGAGAGGACTGCACGGTCGGTCCGCACACGTACATCCCGACGGAGCCGGGGACGAGGGGGACGAAGTCGCGCAGCGTCGCCGAGCGCGAGTCGTGGAGTCGGAGTGTCACCCGCCCAGCCTATTCGAGGTGGACGTGTCGCTGGGATCGGACGAGAGCCGTCGCGATCGCCGTGACACCCTCACCCCGCCCGGTGAAACCGAGACCGTCGGTCGTCGTGGCCGACACGGCGACCGGCGCGCCGACCGCCGCGGAGAGCACCCTCTCCGCTTCCGCGCGCCGGGGCGCGAACCGGGGGTGGTTGCCGATCAGCTGGACGGAGACGTTCACCGGCTCGGCACCCGCTCGCGCGAGCGCGTCGACGGCGGCGCGGAGGAAGACCTCTCCCGCGGCACCGGCGTACGCGGGGTCGTCCGTGCCGAAGACCGATCCGATGTCGCCGAGGCCGGCCGCCCCGAGAAGCGCGTCGACGATGGCGTGCGCGACGGCGTCGCCGTCGCTGTGTCCCGACAACGCCTGCTCGCCCGGCCAGTCGAGTCCCGCGAGCCACAGGGTCCCCGCTCCGCCGACGGCGTGGACGTCGACACCGACCCCGGTGCGGAGGCCCGCGGCTCCGAGCATCAGTTCGGCGCGCCGGAGGTCCCAGGGCGTCGTGATCTTGAAGGCGCGTTCGTCCCCCGCGATGACGCGGACCGTACCGCCGGCCGCCGCCACGGTGGCCGAGCTGGCGGACTGGGCGGATCTTCTGATCGTCACCTGCCCGGCCCTGCCGGAAACGATCGGGCTCATCAACCAGACCGTGCTCGACGCGCTGGGGCCGCAAGGCTTCCTCGTCAATATCTCGCGCGGTACCATCGTCGACGAGGCGGCCCTGATCGCCAGCCTCGCGAGGGAAGGGATTGCAGGCGCGGGCCTTGATGTGTTCGAGAAGGAACCGCAGGTGCCGGAGGCGCTGCGAACAGATCCGCGC
>CAKTZW010000642.1 GCA_934636065.1 uncultured Labedella sp. | reverse complement strand
CCCGTCGAGCGTGTATGAGGACGGTGCACCGTCCCTCGACCCGGGCGTCTTCGACCTCGGCGTGCCCACCCTCGGGATCTGCTACGGATTCCAGGTGATGGCGACGGCGCTCGGGGGGACGGTGGCCCGCACGGGTGCGCGCGAGTACGGATCGACGGACGCCAACGTCGCCCTCGAGGGCGGCACCCTGCTCCACGACCAGCCCGTGGACCAGACCGTCTGGATGAGCCACGGTGACTCCGTCGCGTCGGCGCCGGAGGGCTTCACGGTACTCGCCTCGACGAAGTCCACCCCGGTCGCCGCGTTCGCGAACGACGAGCGCCGGCTCTACGGGGTCCAGTGGCATCCCGAGGTGAAGCACTCCGCCTACGGGCAGCGTGTCATCGAGAACTTCCTCCACCGCGGGGCCGGCATCGACCCCGACTGGAACCCCGGCAACGTCATCGCCGACCAGGTCGAGCGGATCCGCGCGCAGGTCGGAACGGGCAAGGTCCTCTGCGGGCTCTCGGGCGGCGTCGACTCCGCCGTCGCGGCGGCGCTCGTGCACGAGGCCGTCGGCGATCAACTCGTGTGCGTCTTCGTCGACCACGGGCTGCTGCGCCGTGACGAGCGGCGCCAGGTGGAGGAGGACTTCGTCGCGTCGACGGGCGTCCGGCTCGTCACGATCGACGCGCGGGAGCAGTTCCTCACCGCCCTGGACGGCGTCAGCGACCCCGAGCAGAAGCGCAAGATCATCGGCCGCGAGTTCATCCGCACATTCGAGCAGGCGCAGGCCGACCTCATCGCCGAGTCGGTCGAGGAGGACGGCGATCCCATCCGCTTCCTCGTGCAGGGCACGCTCTACCCCGACGTCGTCGAATCCGGCGGCGGAACGGGCACCGCGAACATCAAGAGCCACCACAACGTCGGCGGCCTCCCGGAGGACCTGCAGTTCGAGCTCGTCGAGCCGCTCCGCACCCTCTTCAAGGACGAGGTGCGTGCGATCGGGCGCGAGCTCGGGCTTCCGGAGGGGATCGTCGGTCGCCAGCCGTTCCCCGGCCCGGGTCTCGGGATCCGGATCGTCGGTTCGGTGACGCAGGCGCGACTCGATCTCCTCCGCGAGGCCGACGCCATCGTCCGCGAGGAGCTCACCGACGCGGGCCTCGACGCGGAGATCTGGCAGTGCCCCGTCGTGCTCCTCGCCGACGTACGCTCCGTCGGAGTCCAGGGCGACGGGCGGACGTACGGGCACCCGATCGTGCTGCGCCCCGTCTCCTCGGAGGACGCGATGACGGCCGACTGGACGCGCTTGCCGTACGACGTGCTCTCGAAGATCTCGAACCGCATCACCCACGAGGTGCGCGACGTCAACCGTGTGGTGCTCGACGTCACGTCGAAGCCGCCGGGAACCATCGAGTGGGAGTGATCCTCCCCGGACGACGACGAGCGGGCCGCCCCTTCCGGGACGGCCCGCTCCGTCGTTTCCGGCCCGCGGACGAGAACGGCCGCCCCGAAGGGCGGCCGTTCCGGTGCCGGGGTTGTGCGGCTACTAGTCGTTTCCGCGCAGGATCGCGAAGATGCGCAGGAACTCGACGTACAGCCAGACGACGGTAACCATGAGGCCGAAGCCGGCCTGCCAGCCCACCTTGCGGGGCTGCCCGCTACGGACGGCCCGCTGGATGAAGTCGAAGTCCAGCACGAGCGAGTACGACGCCATGAGCACGGCGAGGGCGCCGACGATCAGGCCGATGATGCCGCCGCGCAGGCCGAACGGGCTGTCCAGGAC
>CAKTZW010000641.1 GCA_934636065.1 uncultured Labedella sp. | reverse complement strand
ACGCAAGGGCCCGCACCCTCGTCGACGACGACCGTTTCAGCATCTGCATCGTCTCGAGCCGTTGCTCGCAGGGCGGCGGTAGCGATGCGATCCGGGCCTGGCTCGAGCGCCATCTCGCCGATCTCCATGACGAGGACAGCGTCGAGGTGTTCGGACTCGACGTACTCCCGGGCACCCGCGTCATGATCGAGCGGACGCCGTTCAGCCGCAGGGACGTCGCCCGCATCCTTCGTGCGATCCCCGTCGTCGACCACCGCCCGCCGGCCTTCGTGACCATCGACGACCGCGCCTGGACGTTCGACGGGACGTGGCCGGACCTCGACGTGGTGGCCGCGTTCAAGCCGTGGAACAAGCGACCGACGGTTGCCCTGCCGACGGGAGAGCAGGTCCAGGCGCTAATGGACAGCGTGGTACTCGACGGGCGCCCTCTCCAATACGTCGACCTCAGGGCCGACCCCGAGAGCTCCGACCTCAACGCCGAGCTCCTCCGTGTCCTCGTCGGCCCCGACGCCTCCGATCCCGCCTTCACGTGGTTGAAGGCGATGGTCGATGGCATCGAGCTGCTTGAGGGTGCCGGTAAGAGGGCCTGGGAGGGCGACGACCCGGTGTCGGCCGGCGAATGCCTGAGCGAGTGCCGGCGCATCGTCGACAGTCTGCGCGACATCCTGCGCCCGCACCTCGACCAGCTCGCCGCCGATGCGGAAGGGAGGGCCGCATGAGCGCCCAGCTCGACACCCTCGTCGTCGCGGAAAACCTCCGCCGCGAGCTCGAGGGCCGTGGCGTGAAGTGGCCCCTCGGTGGCTTCGCGCCCGGCCTCTACATGGGTCGGTGCACGGAATGCGGTGAGGTCTTTATGGTCGCCAAGGGCTCGATCCGCTGCCTGCCGTGCGCTGTCGTGACCGTCCGCACGCACCACGCCGAGCTGGTCCGCATGCACAACGACCTCATCGCGATCGTCGCAAGCCGCGAGGCCGTGGTCGGCGTGACGGATCCGACGGACTGGAGGTATCCGACCTGGTGTACGGCGGCCCGGAGCCGCCTCTCGTCCCTGCGCGAGGGTATCGACGCGATCGCTCCGCAGGTCACCGTCCTTGAGGGGTATCATTTCAGATGACACCCTTTGTCCCCGGCGCCCGACCCCCACCGAGCGTCGGGATGCCGTCCTGGCCTCCCTCGCGCACCGCATCCTCCGGCCCATGCCGCCCGACCCGACGCTCAAGTTTGTCGTCGACCTTCGCCCGAACCGCCGCCCGATCCCCAGGAGGACCGCCTCATGCACTCGCTAGACCTCCGCATCGTCGAGAAACTCATGGGCGCGACCGCGCCCATGACGGGACAGGCCATCGCCGACGCGATCGGTGCCGGGACGACGGCCGTCGCGGTCCGCCGCAGGATCGGCTGCATCCGCCGCGAGGGGATCGGCGTCGTGTGTTGGCTCGGTCCGTTCGGCGGCTACATCCTCACGACGAGGGAAGACATTCTCTATCCGCACTCCGTCGGCTCCGTGATCGCGGAGTGCGAAGCGATTGCCGCCAGGCGGGAGCTCCACTGATGCAGTTGTCGCTCTCTCACGTTTTCCAGCCGTCCGCCGTGGCGCCGGCCGTCATCGATCCCGACGACCTCGGCCGGTTTCACGTGCTCGTCGCCTGCGAGTACTCGGGCGTCGTACGTCGAGCCTTCGCGGCCGCCGGCTTCGACGACATCGAGGACGGCCGGTTCTCCACCCCGACGCTGAGCACGATCGCGCCGGACGCGCCGCGGATCGCCC
>CAKTZW010000640.1 GCA_934636065.1 uncultured Labedella sp. | reverse complement strand
AGCCGGTGCTGCGGGCGGCCGCGGCCCTCGCCGGGGACGAGCACGCCCTCGAGGCGGCGCGCACCCTCACCGCGTGGGCCGCCGGCTTCATCAGCATGGAGCTGCACGGGGGCTTCAACCTCGGCGGCGACGTGGAGAGGGCGTGGCGCTTCGGCTCGACGCGCCTCGTCGCCGCGCTCACGGCCGGCGGCTAGCCACCGCACGAGCAGAGGCGGCGACGGGTCCGCCGCTCCCGATGACGGAGGGGCGACCACGAATCAGCCGGGGACGACGCTCGACGTGAGGTCGACCCGCCGCGGGAGCGGACTGTTGGACTCGGCGGCGCGGAAGCCGTCGATCACGAGGGCCGCGAACCGACGCGCCGCGCGCATCCGCTCGGGTGACGGCGCGTTCGAGAGCCCCCGCCCCGCGAGGAGGACGAGCACGAAGTCGTCGACCGTGAAGTCCGCGCGCAGCACCCCGGCCTCTTGGGCGCGACGCGCGATCGCGGTGACCCCCCGGACCATGACCAGCCGATGGGCCCGGAAGTCCACGGCGCTCGGGTACGTCGACAGGAAGGCGTCGGTGAAGCCCTGGTTCTGGGCGTTGAGGACCGAGATCCGCTCGACGATGCCGCAGAACGCGCGCCAGGGATCGGGGTCGGCGGCCGCGTCGGCGACGATCGAACGGCATTCGCGGAGCTCGTCCATGAACGCCGCGATCGCGAGGTCCTGCTTGGTCGGGAACCGTCGGTACAGCGTCGCCGGGCCGACGCCCGCGTGACGGGCCACCTCGCGCATCGTGACCTCGAGGCCGGCGGCCGCGAACAGTTCCCGCGCCGCCGCGAGCACGCGATCGCGGTTCTCGCGCGCGTCGGACCGGAGGGGCGAATCGGCCCCGTGAGGCAGCGTCGTCGTCATCTCTCTCACTTCGGCCAAGTGGACGGGGGCGTCCGTTACGTTACACCGGGCGGTCGGACCCTCCGGCGCAGCCCTCATGACACCAGGAGAAGAGAGACATGCGCGCAGCGATCATCCGCACCTTCGGCGATCCGTCCGGGATCGAGATCACGGACCGTCCGGAGCCGGCACCCGGCATCGGGGAGGTCCGCGTGAGGACGGAGGCGATCGGGGTCGCGGGCGTCGACGTCGTCGTCCGCCGCGGCACGGTGCGCGCCGAGGGCCACGACCCGGGCATGACCCCGGGCAGCGAGGTCGCCGGCACGGTCGACGCGGTGGGGCCGGGGGTGGACCCCGCACTCATGGGACGGCGGGTCTGGGCGTTCACGGGCAAGACCGGCGGCTACGCCGAGTCGGTGGTCGCAGCGACCGACGACGTCGCCGTCCTGCCCGACGGCCTGTCCGCGGTGGACGCCGTGACGCTCGGCAGCGCGGCGACGGTCGCGTACATCGGCCTCGAGCGGGCGGGCCTCGCCGCGGGAGAGCGGGTGCTCATCCGGGGGGCCGCCGGGAGCATCGGCATCGCCGCCGTCGAGCTCGCCGCGCGAGCGGGCGCGGCGGTCGTCGCCGTCACGACGTCGTCAACGGAGCGCGGCGACCGGCTCCGCTCCCTCGGCGCGACGCACGTGCTCGACCGAGCGGGATCGGGCGACGACACCGCTCCCGCCGACTTCGACGTGATCCTCGACATCGTCGGCGGCTCGGACCTCCCCGCGTTCATCGGCCGGCTCGCGCCGAACGGGCGCCTCGTGCTGGTCGGGGTCGTCGGCGGGTTCCCGTCCGTCGACTTCGGGTCCGCGCTCCTCGGAGGCTTCCGTCGCTCCATCACGTTCGGGA
>CAKTZW010000639.1 GCA_934636065.1 uncultured Labedella sp. | reverse complement strand
CCGCTGCCCGCGGATCGGGTGCTGTTCGGATTCCCCGGGGCCGGTGGGGGCTATGACGCCGCCGGGGTGCTCCATGGCGCTCTGCTCCGCTCGATCACCCTGGGCACGGTCGACGGGTTCCCCGCGCGGCGGGAACGCACCGTGCGAGAGGCGTTCCAGCAAGCAGGTTTCCTCGTGAAGGACGAGAAGGACATGCGGGGATGGTTGTGGCTGCACTTCGTCATGGACGCTGGCATGTTCTCTCAGGCGCTCAGCAGCGGAGGTTTGGCGAACATGATCGGAGACCGGCGTGCCCTCCGCGACGCGTTCATGACCAGTCGGGAGTTGCTGCCGCTCCTCGAAGCACGAGGCGTCGATCTCCGCCTCCATCGAACTGCGACGCTGGCAGCTCGATTCCCGAGGTTGACCGGCGCCATCTCGGCGTGCGCAACCGCGCTGTTCCCGATTGCGCGAGCGAGCCTCGGCGCTCACACCGAGCCGAACGCTGTGGAACCTCGCGCGGTCATCGAAGACACGCTGCGCAAGGCCCGTCAGCTCGGCATAGCCACCCCGCGCCTGGGCCTGTAAAAGAGCTCACCCCTGGCATGGACCCTCAGGCTCGGTCCTGGGAGCCCGCGCTGCCGATGCGTTGCCGGAGCGGACGGACTGCCATGAAAGCGCCGTACCGGTGGGGGTGTCCAACAGGCGACCGGAACGGAATCGGGGTAAGACCCCGCCCGAACTGCGTTGGCGCGAGGGGTCAAGTGTCCGGCGGATGAGGTCAACTCGCGGACCCCTCGCCGCAACACAATCGATGCATGCTCAGCACCTCCTCGGCTTTGTTCGACATCGACACCGCGACCGAGGTCGTCGTCCTCGACGCCACGGGCGCCGACGCCGCCAGATGGTTACCACTGGTCGCGAACGGCGAGACGGCGGGGGAGACCTTTCCCCTGATCCCGGTCGCCGACACCGCGGCGGTGCGCGTCGAGAAAGTGTCGCTGTGGCGGCACAGCGGCGGGACTCTCCCGTACGGCCGGCCGACGAGCGCCGAGTTGATCCACCTCATCGAGGGCCGAGTCGAGATCAGCGCCGACGGCGGAGCGACGGTCGAGATCGCCGCCGGGCAGAGCGCTCTCGTCCCCTTCGGATTCACCGGCACGTGGCGCACCGTCGAGCCGGTCTTCAAACTCAGCCTCTCCCTCATTCCCACCAACCGCGACTGATCAGGAGTTCCACGATGGACGAGCCGAACCCCCGCACGAGAATGGATGCAGCGATGAGTACGGAGACGACGAGCAAACGCATCGAAGACGCGCCGATGAACGGCCTGCTCTGGAAGATCGTCGTCTTCACCGTGGGCGGGATGTTCGTCGACGGATACATCCTCGGCCAGACCGGCGTTGCGCTGAGTCTCGCCGCCCCCGCGCTCGAGCTCGACGTTCTCTGGCTCGGCCTGGTGGCCGCCTCGACGCTCGTCGGCATCCTGATCGGCGCACCGCTCATCGGGCGTCTCTCCGACAGGATCGGGCGCCAACGGCTGCTCGCCATCGACTTCGGTCTCATCGTCGTGCTGGCGCTGCTGCACCTGGTCATCGACGACCAGGTGTCGCTCGTCGTCCTCCGTCTTCTGATGGGGATAGCCATCGGCGCCGAGTACGCCGTCGGCGCGGCTCTGCTGTCCGAGGTCGCGCCGAAGAACCGTCGCGGCGTGCTCCTCGGCATGCTGAACGCAGGCTGGATCGTCGGCTTCGTCGCCGCATTCCTCGTTGGATACGGAATCCGTGAAGCGGGTGGCACCTGGCAGATGAT
>CAKTZW010000638.1 GCA_934636065.1 uncultured Labedella sp. | reverse complement strand
GTACCTGCAGACCCAGAGCGCCGGCCTGCCCGGCGAGGTCGGCGTCAAGGTCGGCGCTGTCGACAATGGCCTGAGCCTGGCGGCCTGCCCGGCGCCGGAAGCGTTCCAGCAACCCGGCGCCCGTCCCTGGGGCAAGACCACGGTCGGCGTGCGCTGCACGGCGCCGAGCTGGACCATCTATGTCCAGGCCCAGGTCAGCGTGATGGCCAATTACGTGGTGGCGGCCGCGCCGTCGCGTGCGACGAGGTCGGCCGCGGCACCCGAGCGCTCGACGAGGTAGACGTACTCGGCCTCGAGGCCCCGCTCCGACAGCCGTGCGAGCACCGTCTTCTCGAAGCTCTCGACGATCAGGCTGCGCCCGCTCCCCCAGCCCGCACGACCGAGCTCATCCGCGACGAGCTCGTCGAGGGGCAGTCCGACCGCGTCGAAGTAGGTCGCGTGCTTGATCTCGACGGTCAGGCCGAGGGGGCGGTCGTGCTGCTCCGACGCGGCATCGACGAGCTCCGCGAGGTCGCGCAGCCTCAGCACGCCCTGTCGACCGTCGAACGACGCGGAGGCCGGCCGAGTGGCCGGGAGGCGCTCCCGAACGCTCAGCGTCCGGAGCTGCTCCCACGTGAAGTCCTCCGTGAACCAGCCCGTCGACTCGGTGTCGTCGACCGTCTTCGTCGTCCTCAGATGGGCGAACTCCGGACGGTCGGCGACGTCGGTCGTGCCGGAGATCTCGTTCTCGTGCCGCAGGACGAGGACGCCGTCCTTCGTCGCGACGACGTCGGGCTCCACCGAGTCGGCGCCGAGGGCGAACGCGAGCTCGTATCCGGACCGCGAGTGCTCCGGTCGGTAGCCCGGGGCGCCGCGGTGTCCGATGACGAGCGGGGCCGTGCGCGGCGCTGTCTCCATGCCCCAACCCTAGCCATCCGATGGCGCTCGGCTGCAGCGGCTATCCGATGGTCCGCCTCCGGTCGGCACCCCTGCGATCCCCGGAATGACGCGGGAATCGGAAGCTGTCTCACAGCGTTGTGAGGTAGCGTGGACGCATCGCTCCCGCACCAGGAAGCGCCGCATCCCAGCCGCACCGACTGAGAGTAGGACTACAGCAATGGCATCGAACAACCCCGCCTTCAGAAACAACGCGTTCCAGGGGGGTCAGGCTGCGACGCTGAACCACGCGCAGCAGGGCCTCAGCGCTGAAGAGCTCGTCCAGATGTACAACCGTCCGGCCGCCGGCTCCACGCAGACCGACCGGATGACCGTCGAGGACACGATCGCGAAGACCGGTGTCTCCTTCGGAGTGCTGCTCGTCGCCGCCGTCGTCGGCTGGATCGTGCCGGCCCTCGCCGTCCCGGCCGCGATCGTGGGCTTCGTGCTCGCGCTCGTCAACATCTTCAAGCGCGAGCCCTCGCCGGCGCTCATCCTCTCGTACGCGGGCGCGCAGGGCCTGTTCGTCGGCGGCATCTCGAGCTTCTTCGAGCTGCAGTGGCCCGGCATCGTGAGCCAGGCCGTCATCGCGACGCTCGTCGTCGTGGGCGTCACCCTCGCGCTCTTCGCGAGCGGCAAGATCCGCGCGTCGAAGCGCGCGACGAAGATCTTCCTCATCGCGATGATCGGCTACGCGGTCTTCTCGCTCGTCAACGTCGGGCTCGTCATGTTCGGTGCGATCGACAGCCCCTTCGGCCTCAGCAGCCAGGTCGAGATCGCGGGCATCCCGCTCGGGCTCATCCTCGGCGTGTTCGTCGTCCTCATGGCCGCGTACTCGCTCGTGCTCGACTTCGACATGATCCAGCAGGGCGTCCGC
>CAKTZW010000637.1 GCA_934636065.1 uncultured Labedella sp. | reverse complement strand
CCGCCCACTTCGTCACCAGCGACCTCGACGAGGGGCCGATCATCGAGCAGAACGTCGTCCGCGTCGACCACTCGCGCACCCCCGAAGAGCTGATCGCGATCGGCCAAGACGAGGAGAGCCGTACTCTGCGCCAGGCGGTCACCTGGTTTGCGCAGGACCGCGTCCTGCTCGACGGCGCTCGCACGATCATCTTCCGCTGACCCGAGGTCCTGTCCGCACGAGCGGCTAGCGTGGCCTGCGTGAGGGACACCCACTTCCGCGACCTTCCGATCGATGCGGACTCGGCTGCCGTGTTGCGGGAACGCGGCCTCGTCTACGAGCTGATCGACACCGCCGACCAGGCCCGATTCGACGCCTGGCTGCGAGCGGATGCCCGGGGCTTCCACGAGGGGACCGCGGACCCCGAGCAGCTGAGGGTTGCGCGAGAGAACCTCGGCTACCGTCGCACGACCGCAGTGACCGACCCGTCGGCTCCCGATCCCCACGATCCCGTCGGGACGGTCAGTTCCTGGTCGGCGTCCCTCACCACCTCCCCCGGTCGACTCGTCGACACGTGGGCGATCAGTTCCGTCACGGTACGCCCGACCCACACGGGCGGTGGCATTGCTCGCGCGATGCTTGAAGGCGAGCTCCGGACCGCGGCGTCCGCCGGGTACCCGCTCGCCGCACTGACCGTATCCGAGGCGACCCTCTACGCGCGCTACGGATTCGCGCCGGCGGCCATGACCGCCGACTGGCGCATCGCTACGCGCCGTGTCTTGTGGACGGGACCGATCCCCGACGGACGAGTCGACCTGATCACGGCCGCGCAGTGGCGGGATGAGATCGGGGAGTTGCATGACCGGGTCCGCCGCAACGAGCCGGGCCATATCGACGCCTGGGGTCTCCGGTGGGACCAGCTCGCCGGTCTGACCGGTGAGGACCGCGAGCGGAGCCGACGCCTTCAGGCAGCCCGTTACGTCGACCAGAACGGCATGACCCGCGGCCTCATGCTCTTCCGCGTGGCAGGCAACGACGACGACTTCGCGGATAGCGCTCTGACGATCGACAACCTGACGACCGAGACCCACGACGCGTATGCCGCCCTGTGGCGACTCGCCGTCACGATGCCCCTCGTCGGCACGGTCGCAGCGCCCATGCGCCGCCTCGACGAGCCCGTCCGCTGGATGATCGCTGATTGGCGGGCCGCGCAGCTCTCTCCGCGCGATAATCTCTGGCTGCGGATCCTCGACGTGCCACGCGCGTTGCAGTCGCGGCGCTTCCAGGGTCCGGGACGAGTTCGGCTCGACGTGTCGGACGCGCTCGGACACGCGGCTGGCTCATACCTTCTCGTCATCGACTCCGAGGGGAACGCGGCCGTCGAGACCGGAGGCGCCATCTCGGACCAGGTGACCCGGCTCACGCTCGGGATCGCCGAGTTGTCGGCGATTCTCCTCGGTGGGGTCCCCGTCGCCACGCTCGTGGCCGCGGGCAGAGTGACGGCGACCCAGACCGACGCGGCCGCCGCGAGCGCGCTGTTCACTCCCGCCACCGAACCCTGGCTGCCTTTCTGGTTCTGAACCGAATCGGCCTGATTGCGAAGTTGAGTCGAGTTCGCTCAAGGCGATCTGGTTCCGCTTGCCGAGTCGCACCGCGCGTTCTAGTCTCAAGACATGAGTCGGATCGACTCAACTTCACTTGAGAGAAAGGGAACACTGATGGCTATGAACTTCGACCCGTTCCGCGACTTGGACCGCCTCGCCGGAAGCCTTCTCGACAACCGGAGCCCGCGCGTCATGCCGATGGACCTGTAC
>CAKTZW010000636.1 GCA_934636065.1 uncultured Labedella sp. | reverse complement strand
GGACGAGGTGGTCGACGGTCACGTCGAACTCGGCTTCGCCGTTCCCGTCAACCAGACGAGGACGGCGACGGCCTCGAGCTTCGCCGCACAGCGCTCCCGTCGCGCGGCGGGCGACCCGGGCGCGGCGGACCCCGCCGTCGCCCGCTCGCTGCGCGACCTCGCCGCTCGATCCGACGAGGCGGTCTTCGCGGGAGGGGACGCGCCCGCCGAGGCGGTCGACGAGCTCTGGAGCGCGGCACGTCGCGAGGTCGCGGGCGCGGCCCGGAGCGTAGGGTGGTGGAGGCGACTGCGCAGTCGCCTCCGCGTGAGCCGGGCGGGCGCCGCCCGTTCCCGCTCCGCGGCGACCGAGAGACCTCGACGGAGGGGAGCCCAGCGCCGTGTCGCAGCCCGAAGCTCCTGACCAGTTCTGGAACGGGCTCCCCGTCCCGCCGCGGCCGCCGCTTCCGGTGGTCTCCCCGCAGGAGGTCCCTCCGCAGGAGGCCGGGCCGACCGACGCCGAGTCGGCTGAGGCCGAGCCGGCCGGAGACTCCGTCCCGCCGCGGCCGCCGCTTCCGCCGGTCCCGCCGCTTCCTCCCGTGCCGCCGCTGTCGGCGGTGTCCGCACCCCCTCCCGCGGCGCCCGCGCGCCCGGGGTACATCGGACTTCCGCCCGGGATGGGCGGTGCGCCCGCTCCCGTCGCGACCCCGGAACCGACGCCGTCTCCTGCTGCTCCCGCTGCTGCTCCCGTCGACACCGTCCGGGCGTCCGAACCCGCGGCGGCCGCGACCCCGCATCCGCCCGCCGACGTCCCCGTCACCGCACCCACCTCGATCGAGAGTCCGGTGCTCCACTTCCCGGACGGCGGGAGCGCGGTCATCGGGCGCGGGGTACTGCTCGGCCGCGACCCCGTCGCCGGTCCGAGCCGTCCGGGAGCGAGCCTCGTCCGGGTGCACGACGTCGCGCGGAGCATCTCCAAGACGCACGCGCTCGTGATGTGGGATCGCGGCCACGTCTGGGTCACCGACCTGAACTCGACGAACGGCACGGCGGTCGTGGACGACGACGGATACGAGACGGCGTGCGCGCCCGACACGCCGACGCCGGTTCCGAGCGGACACAGTCTGCTCCTCGGGGCGGTCCGTGTCGTGGTGCAACGCGTCGGACGTTGACGGGCCGGCCGCGATGGCCCGCCGGGACCGCGGCGCGCCGCTGACCCCCGTTGACGGTCTGCCGCACGCCGCGACCTCCGTTTAGGCTGAAGGGGCAGGCTCGCGATCGAAAGGGTTCCAGTGTCGACGCCGGGTTTCCGTTACAGTCTCGAGACCCCCGCGCCGTCGTGGTTGTACCTCGTGGGCGCCGAGACCGTCGTCGGCATGCTCACTCCCGTGGACCAGCCCGTCGTCGACGCCGTGTGGTCGGTCGTGTCGCGGCCGGGCGTGCGTTTCGACGACGTCGTCGCCGTGATCCCCGAGGCCCTCTCGGACGGCCGCCTGCTGTCCTTCGTCGCGCTGTCGGTGCGTCCCGCCCGGGGCGGCGCCGACGTGGCCGGGACCGCGGCCGTCGCGGCGCTCGTCCACGGCGACGGCATGCTCGACGTCGAGGTGGTCGGCGGGTCCGCTCGCATCGCCCCGCCCGCGGATCGGCGCTGGGCGCGGTCGGAGCTCGAGGGCGTCGTCGCCATCAGCACCGTCACGCGGTCCGGTGCCGGCATCGGCGCCTCCGTCGAGTTCCCGGTCGCCGGCGGGATCATCGTCGCCGACCGCGTCGCGTGGGGCTCCGGCCGGCTCATGCCGCCGCCCACCGCGCCCGACGAC
>CAKTZW010000635.1 GCA_934636065.1 uncultured Labedella sp. | reverse complement strand
GCATCCCGGCCGGCCGTTTCGCGACCGCCGACGAGGTGGCCGGTGTCGTCACATGGCTCGCCTCCGATGACGCCGCCTACATCTCCGGAGCCGTCATCCCGGTCGACGGCGGCCTCGGCATGGGGCACTGAGCCGGCACCGAGCACGACGCGTCAGCGCACCGCCCCGGTGAGTGCCGCGGCGAACGTGTCGCCGGCCCCGGAGGCGAACTTCTCCGCCGCCGGGTGGGCGCGGGTGATGACGGGCTCCGCGTCCCTCGCGAGCGCGACGGTGCCCTCGCGGTCGAGCGTCACGACGACGGTGTCCGCTCCCGCGAGCGACAGGAGCGCGTCGCGCGCGGCGGTGAAGGACGCGATCCGGTCCGTTCCCACGCCCGACCAGGCCCGGGAGCGACGGAGCAGGAGGGCCGCCTCGGCTTCGTTCGGCGTGACGACGTGGGGCCGGAGGGCCGCCCACGGCGCCAGATCGTGGGCGTCGACGACGGTCAGGACCTCGGGGCGCTCGGAGCGCAAGCGCTCGAGCCGGCGCCGGATCGCTCCGCCCAGCAGTGCAGAGCCGTAGTCGCACACCAGGACGGCCTCCGCATCGTCGAGGGCGGCGTCGAGCGCGGAGACGAGCCGCTCCTCAGCGTCGTCCGACGGACCCGAGCGGTCCCCGTCGTCCACGCGGACGACGATCTGGTCGTCCGCCATGATGCGGGTCTTCGTGACGGTGGTCCCGGCCGCGTCCGCGAGCACGGCGCCCACGTCGACCCCCGCCTCCGCGAGCAGCTGTCGCAACCGGTCGCCGGCCGCATCCGCACCCGTGACGCCCGCGAGACGCACACGTGCACCGAGCGCGGCGAGGTTCATGGCCGCGTTGGCCGCGCCCCCGGGGGCGTCCGTGCGGTCGACGAGGTCGACGACCGGAGCGGGCGCCTCCCGGCTCAAGCGCCGGCTTCCGCCCCGCCACCAGCGGTCGAGCATGAGATCGCCGACCACCACCACGCGGGGCGCCGTCTCGCGGATGAGCGACGGGATCCGCTCGATCGCGGGTGCCGCGCTGTCGCCGGTCACGACGTCGCTCCCGGCACGGGGAGGCCGAGGTGGACGACGGTCGTGGTCGTCATCTCGTCGAGGAGTTCCGGGCCGTACCCGAAACCCGATCCGCTCGCCCGACGCGGTTGCGCACTGCCGCCCGGGGCGCCGCCGAACACGGCGTTGATCTTGATGGTGCCGACGTCGAGCTCGGCGATCGCGCGATGCGCGTGTGCCATGGAGGCGGTGAGGACCGTCCCGGCGAGACCGTAGCGATCGTCGTTCGCTCGGAGGATGGCCTCGTCGACGTCCTCGACCACCATGACGGCCGCGACGGGACCGAACGTCTCCTCCGACATCACCGACATCTCCGGTGTGCACCCGACGAGGACGGTCGCCGGGTAGAACGTCCCGGGACCGTCCGGCACGGCTCCGCCGACGACTGCCGTCGCGCCGGCGGAGAGCGCGTCGGACACGTGCCGGTGGACCGCGACACGCAAGCGCTCGTCGACGAGCGGCCCGAGGGCGCCGGACGAGGCGAGGCCCTCGGCCTCCCGCACGAGAGCCGTGGTGAACGCCTCGGCGATGCGGCGGTGGACGAAGATCCGTTCCACCGACGTGCAGATCTGGCCGGCGTTCGCGAAGGCCCCGATGGCCGCCTGACTCGCCGCCCAGACGGGATCCACGTCGGCGTCGACGATGAGGGCGTCGTTCCCGCCGTTCTCCCGGATGGCGTGTGCGTCGTGAGCCGTCGCCGCGAGCTGGATCGCCCGGCCGG
>CAKTZW010000634.1 GCA_934636065.1 uncultured Labedella sp. | reverse complement strand
GCGCAGGTCGATGATCGTCACGTCGAGGCCGTCGGCGCGCAGGTCCTCGGCCAGCTTGCGGCCGAACCGGCCGTAGCCGCACACGATCCAGCGCCCGGTCATCGGCGGGCGGTCCGGCTCCGGCAGCGCGGCGCCGCCCTCGTCGTGCTGGGGGACTGGCCGCAGAGCGAGGCGACGCTGCGGGTCTCCGGCGGGTCGTGGGAGGGGATCGGCCACGGTCACGGGCACCTCGCCGCCCGACAGGTCACCGTCACGGCGGAGGTCAGGGGAGCCGGTCGCTCGCGGAGCACGACGGTGTGGCTCCCCGATGCCCGGGCCGGGATCAGCGCGGTCGAGACGGACCTCGTCGCGCCGGCGGCACCGATCGCGCCGGCGGCGTCGCGTCCCGCCCGCCACCTGCAGCCCGTCGAGGTGGCGTGATGGCGCGCGCGTCGTCGGGCGCCGTGCCGGCCACGCCACCACGGGTCCTCCTGCTGTGGTGCCCGGACTGGCCGGTCATCGCGGCGGCGGAGGCCGCGGGACTCCCGCCGTCCGCCCCGCTCGCCCTCGTGGCGAAGGGGGAGGTCTTCGCGTGCTCGGCGTCCGCCCGTCGGGAAGGCGTCGCCCGAGGGCTGCGGGTGCGGGAGGCGCAAGCGCGGTGCCCGGGCCTCACCGTGATGCCCTACGACGCCGACCTCGACCACCGCGCGTTCGAACCCGTCATCTCCGCCGTCGAGGCGATCGTCCCCGGCGCCCAGCTCGTGCGACCCGGCACCCTCGCGGTCAAGGCGCGCGGTCCGAGCCGCTACTACGGCGGCGAGGCGGCGGCGGCCGAGGCGGTCATGGCCGTCGTCGCGGACGCCCACCCGTGGGGTCGCGCCCACGACGCTGACGCCCCTGTACCGCCTGGCACCCTCGCGCGCGTCGGCATCGCCGACTCCCTCTTCGCCGCCGAGCAGCTCGCGAAGATGCGCTTGCGCGGGCCGGACGACGTCGTGCGCGTCGTCCCACCGGGTCGCACGAGCGAGTTCCTCGCGCCGTTGCCCCTCTCGGTGCTCGACCGGCCGGAGCTCACGACGGTGCTCCGCCGCCTCGGCATCGAGACCCTCGGACACTTCGCCGCGCTCGGCGACGTCGACGTGCGCGACCGCTTCGGCGAGGACGGCGAACGGCTGCACGCCCTCGCCTCCGGCCGTGACCCGCGGGATGTGGAGGCACGGACGCCGCCCCCCGACCTCGGAGGGGAGGTCGTGTTCGAGACGCCGCTCGATCGCGTCGACCAGATCGCGTTCGCCTTCCGACAGGTCGCGGACGACATCCTCGGTCGGCTCCGGGCCGCGACATTCGTCGCGACCGCCATCCGCGTGGAGATCGGTCTCGAGGACGTGGGGGTGCGCGAGCGGTCCTGGTTGCACCCGCGGTGGTTCACCGCCTCCGACATCGTCGACCGGGTGCGCTGGCAGATCCAGGGCAACGGGAGGACCGAAGGGCTCGAGGCCGCGGTCGAGCGCATCAGGGTCGAGCCCGAGAGCGTCGATGCGATGTCGCGCCACGAGCAGGGCCTGTGGGGCACGGGGTCGGACGAGCGCGTGCACCACGGGCTCTCGCGCGTGCAGAGCATGGTCGGTCACGACGGGGTGCTCACGGCGCGGCTCACGGGTGGTCGGATGCCGGGGCAGCGCCAGATCCTCGTGCCGTGGGGCGACCGCCCACCCGGCGGGGAGAAGGCGGTCACCGCGTCGGCGATGCTGCCGTGGCCCGGCGCCATCCCGGGACCGGCGCCGAGCGTCGTGTTCCCGGAACCGCGCCCCGTCGTCGT
>CAKTZW010000633.1 GCA_934636065.1 uncultured Labedella sp. | reverse complement strand
GCCTCGAGCAGCTCAACGACGGCGTGACCCCGTCGACGGTCCACGTGGTCGCCGAGCCGACGGAGCACTCGCCCGCGGGCAAGGCCGTCGTCGAGTTCGACGCCGTCGTACGCATCGACACACCGGGTGAGGCCGACTACTACCGCAACGGCGGCATCCTGCAGTACGTGCTCCGCAGCCTGGTCTGATCCTCGGCTACCACGGCGACCGGTTCCGCGAGAGCGGGGCCGGTCGCCGTTCCGTTCGGAGCGGGGCTGCGTAGAGTGGATGGACCCAGTCGTGCACCGGAAGCGAGGAACGACATGGCCCTTCTCGACGGCATCGGGGGTCCCCGCGATCTCGACGCGCTCAGCCCGCAACAGCTCGAGGAGCTGGCCCGGGAGATCCGGCGATTCCTCGTCGCCGAGGTCTCGCGGACCGGCGGGCACCTCGGCCCCAACCTCGGCGTCGTGGAGCTGAGCATCGCGATGCACCGCGTGTTCGACTCGCCTCGTGACGCGATCGTGTTCGACACGGGCCACCAGTCGTACGTGCACAAGCTGCTGACGGGTCGGCAGGACTTCTCGAGCCTGCGCCAGCGCGGCGGCCTCGCCGGCTACCCGCAGCGGTCCGAGTCGGAGCACGACATCGTCGAGAGTTCGCACGCCTCGAGCTCGCTGTCCTGGGCCGACGGGATCTCCCGCGCCTTCACGATGACGGGGCAGGACGATCGCACCGTCGTCGCTGTCGTCGGCGACGGTGCCCTCACCGGCGGCATGACGTGGGAGGCCCTCAACAACATCAGCGACGACAACACCCGTCGGCTCGTCATTATCGTGAACGACAACGGGCGCTCCTACGCTCCGACCATCGGAGGCATGGCGCGGTTCCTCAACGACGTGCGCGTGCGGAAGACGTACCGCTCGCTGCACCGCTCGAGTGAGCAGGTGTTCTCGCGGTTCGGAGCGCCCGGCCGCGCCGTCTACCGCGGCGTCCGCGGCGGCGCGCACGGCTTCCTCTCCCGTTTCGCCAACAACGACGCGCTCTACTCGAACCTCGACATCAAGTACCTCGGTCCCGTCGACGGGCACGACCTGACCGCCCTCGAAGAGGTCCTCCAGCAGGCGCGCGACTTCGGCGGACCCGTCATCGTGCACGCCATCACGGAGAAGGGGCGCGGCTACGAGCCGGCGCGCCGCGACGTGGCCGACCAGTTCCACGCCGTCGGGAAGATCGACCCGGAGTCGGGGGAGTCCCTCGACTCGGGAGCCGGCTTGTCGTGGACCGACGTCTTCGGCGAGTCGCTCGTGCGGCTCGCGGCCACGAACGAGCGCCTCGTCGCCGTCACCGCGGCGATGCTCCGGCCGACGGGCCTCCACCGGATGGCCGAGCGCTTCCCCGCCCGGGTCCTCGACGTCGGGATCGCCGAGCAGCACGCCGTCACCTCGGCGGCCGGGCTCGCCTTCGGCGGGATGCACCCCGTCGTCGCCGTCTACGCGACGTTCGTCAACCGGGCCTTCGATCAGGCGCTCATGGACGTGGCTCTGCATCGAGCCGGCGTCACCTTCGTCCTCGATCGCGCCGGCGTGACGGGACCCGACGGACCGAGTCATCACGGCGTCTGGGACCTCGCGCTCCTGCAGTCCGTCCCGGGTATCCGCATCGCCGCCCCGCGCGACGGCGCCCGCCTCACCGAGGAACTCGGCGAGGCCGTGTCCATCGACGACGGGCCGACCGTCCTCCGGTTCCCGAAGGGAGAGGCCGGCGAGGACATCGCCGCGGTCGAGCGGATCGTTGACGGGGTGGACGTGCTCGTTCGTGCGGGCGGACCCGACG
>CAKTZW010000632.1 GCA_934636065.1 uncultured Labedella sp. | reverse complement strand
GTCCTGGACGCTCGGCCCGAGCCTCGATGCCCTCGACGACCTGCCGTACGGCGGGTACGGGGCCCTGCAGGGAGTGCGAGCGCCGCGCGTCGTCTGGAGCGGTTTCGAGCAGTCGCGTGCCGCACTCGGGCGGGAGGCGACGATCGCCCACCACGCGGCCAAGCTCGAGCGGCCCGACGTCTTCGACGCGGAACGCGCCCGTCGGGCCATCTCCGCCCTCGAAGCGGGAACCGGTCACACCTACGTCGACCTCGTGCTCGACGTGTTCGCTGGTCACCCGGAGATCGAGCTCGTCCTCGTCTAGTTCCTCGTCGAGGGCCAGCAGCCCGGGGACGGGCAGATCGGGGACAGGCCGGAGCGGGGCGACCGGAGCGGAGCGCGGCGATCGCCCTCCGGTCCGGCTGCCCCGCTCCTCGTCAGCGGGGGCGGCGCTCCGCCGCCGACGGCAGCTCCGGGAACGGCCGCGTCGGTCCGGACTGGTACCAGTACGCGACCGTGCTGATGTCGTCCTGGCGCTCGAACAGCCCGAAGTCCCACGCTCCGATCTGCTGCAACGTGATGCGGAGCCGCTCGTCGAAGTAGATCGGGTCGGGCAGGTGCCAGCGGTACAGGCCGTGCATCGGCATGGTCTCCGTCGAGAACGGGGAGGCCGCCGTCTCGTCGCGCGTGCTGTGGAACGGGTACCCGCAGTACGCGGAGTCGAAGGTGATGATCTCCGGCTCCGGCGACGACCGCAGCTCGTCCTGGAACGCCCACGCCCCGCCCGCATAGTCCTCGAGGCCGGTGCTGCAGAGCGTCGGGAACTCCTCGTCGTCGTCCACGAAGAACTTCACCTCCCCCTCGCCCCACCAGTAGCGGTTCAGCGACGCGAGCGCGACGTAGGTGCCGATGTACGTGCCCCGACCCTCGACACCGTCGAGGATCACGTGGTCCTCGCCGAGCGCCGTCGTCCCGTTGGAGCGACGCCACTGCGCGTGGAAGTACTCGGTGTCCTCGCCGAGCTCGTCGCCCGTCGTGTAGTCGACCTGGTAGAACACGTGCGGGAGGTCGCCGCCGTGCTGGCTCACGAGCTCGAGACGCGCCGAGCGGCGGAAGGGCATCGGGAAGTACGAGTTCATCCCACCCGTCGGGGCGACGACGATCGGGGCCGACGTGACGCGGGCCCGAGTCGCGAAGCCGTTGCAGAAGAAGTCCCCGAGCGGCACGTCGACGGACGGCGTGTCCGAACCGTCCCAGTAGGCCCGCAGGACCAGGTCGCGGAGGACGAACGGGCCGGCCTCCGTCCTGTCGGCGACGGTGATCCAGATGTGCCGGATGACGCCGGGTCCCTCGATGTCCGCGAGGGTGAGCGTCTCCCCGGCGGCCAACGGCAGGAACGCCGTTCCCTTCCGCCCCGGGCCGAGGGCCGACGCCGTCCGCGCTCCCGCGCCGATCTCCCCGCGGGGGTTCTCGGCGTTGATGGACCGGCTGCGGACGCCGCGCGCGTGCGGGACGGGGAACCAGGGGCTGAACATAGGACTCCTTGTCGGAACGAGGACGCCGCTCGGCGGCATCACTTGAGGGATCCAGCCGTCACGCCTCGGCTGAGGGTGCGCTGGAAGATGAGGAAGAAGATGAGCGTGGGGATGAGCGACAGCAACGACCCCGCGTTCACGACGGTCACGTCGATCGAGTGCTGACCCCGCAGTGTCGACAGGGCGATCGGGACCGTCTGCGACGACGGGTCGTTGAGGAGGATGAGCGGGATGTAGAACTCGTTCCAGGTCCAGATGAAGAAGAAGGTGAACAGCACGCCGAGGGTGGGCCGGCTCACCGGTACCACGAC
>CAKTZW010000631.1 GCA_934636065.1 uncultured Labedella sp. | reverse complement strand
GGATACCCGTCCCGCTCCTCGACGCGACGGCGGAGCACTGGCGCCGATACCGCGCGGAGCTCCCGACGAGACCGGCGGCGCCGGAGGCGACGGGGCCGGCGCGGAGCCGACCCGTTCCGTGAGCGGCCCTCGTCGTGTCGCCGCCTCGCGAGCCCCCGTTGCCTAGTCTGGTTCGATGATCGAACCACGTGCCCTGACCGCCATCGAGGTCGCCGACTGGCGCCGCCGAGTATTCGCGCTCTACGAGGAGGTCCGGAGCGAGAGCGACCCCGCGCATTCCCACGACATCTGGCGGCGCGGGCGCGATCGCCTCATGGGCACGCACCCGGCGAGTCCGCTGAACGAGGAGGAGCGCGAGCGGTTCACCGGGCTCCCCGTCGCACCCTACGACCCGGCGTGGCGGTTCGAGCTTCCGATCGTTCCCGCCGAGCCGGGAGGCTTCGAGTTCCCCATCGGCACCGACGGCATCGTCCCGTTCGAGCGCATCGGGAAGGTGGAGATCCCCGAGGTCGGCTCGCTCGACGTGTGGAGGCTCATGTCTTACGGCGGCGGTCTCTTCGTCCCGGTGCGGGATGCGCTCGCCGGCCGGCCGGGTGGCACGTACGGCGGCGGGCGGTACCTGCTCGACACCATCAAGGGCGCCGACTTGGGGTCCGACCTGGATCGCGGCACGATCGTCCTCGATTTCAACTTCGCCTACAACCCGTCGTGCGCCTACGACCCGGCCTGGGCATGCCCGCTCGCGCAACCCGGCAACGTCCTCGCGGTTCCGGTCCCCGTGGGAGAGCGCTACGGCGGCTGAACCGGGTCGGCCTGGGCTCGTCTCGTCGTCCGCGCGAGGACTCGTACGTACTTGGGGGTACATAAAAATGTACTTCCGAGTACATTGGGGATATGAGCACACGAGATCGCATCCTGGATGCCGCCGCCGAGCTGTTCTGGGAGCGCGGCTATGCCGCCACGAGCCCCCAGGCCATCCAAGAACGGGCGGGCGTCGGGCAGAGCAGCATGTACCACCACTTCGCGGGCAAGAGCGTGCTCGCGGCGGCGTCGCTGCGGCGCGACGGTGAGCGCCTGCGGCGATCGACGGCGGAACTGCTCGCCGCCATCCCGGACCCCCTCGAGGCCGTCATCGGCTACCTCACGTCACCGCGGGCCCCGCTCAAGGGGTGCAAGCTCGGGCGTATGACGGGAGAGCCCGACGTGCTCGCCGACGACGACATGCGTTCTCCGATCGCCGAGACCCTGACGTTCTACCAGGGGAGGATCGCCGCGCTCCTCGACACGGCACAGCGTGACGGGCGAGCGCGGCAGGACTTCTCGCCGACGGAGGTCGCCGCGACCGTCGTCGCGATCGTCCAGGGCGCGCATGTGATCGCCCGTGCCGAACAGTCGGGCGACGCGTTCGGCCGCGTGATCGCCGGCGCGGTGCGGCTCGTGGAGGGTCTGCGGGCCTGATGGCACCGCGGCCGCGGGGGGCACGCCTCGGCGACGGATTCGGCAGGCTCCTCGGCGCGAATCTCACATCGAGCCTCGCCGACGGCATCGCTCTGACGGCCGCGCCCCTTCTGGCGTTGCGGCTCACGGACGACCCGCTCCAGATCGGAGCGGTCGCGGCGGTGCTGCAGCTTCCGTGGTTGTTCTTCGCCCTGCCCTCCGGCGTGATCGTCGATCGCTGGGACCGGCGACGCGTCCTCGCCGCGGCGAGCACGAGCCGTGCCGTCCTCGCGATCGCGCTGCTCGTGCTGACCGCGACGGGTGCCCTCACGATCTGGTGGCTCTACGCCATCCTCTTCGTCTACGGCGTCGGCGAGACACTGGCGGAC
>CAKTZW010000630.1 GCA_934636065.1 uncultured Labedella sp. | reverse complement strand
CTGCACGTCATCGCCCTCGTCCGAGGGCGACGCCGACGGCTCCGCCTCACCGTCGGAGGGCGAGTCGGACGGCGACGCGGACTCGGACGGGGTCGCTGACGGGGTCTCGCTGGGCGTCGGCGTGGCCGTCGCGGTGGGCGAGGGCTCCGAGCTGACCTGCCTCGACGGCTTCGGGAACGGCACGATCTTCGTGTCGTCCAGCGCCTTGGTCATGTACGAGGTCCAGATCTTGGCGGGGAAGCTGCCGCCGGTGATCTGCCTGGCGCCACCCCAGGAGCCCAGGGGGAGCTCCGCACCGGTGGTCAGGTCGCTGTTGTAGAGGACGACCGCCGTCTCGAGCTGCGGGGTGAAGCCGTTGAACCAGGCAGCCTTGTTGTCGTTGGTGGTGCCCGTCTTCCCGGCGACCGGCCGCTTGCCGAAGGCCTTGCCGACGCTGGAGGCCGTACCCCCGCTCTTGGTGACGGCCTGCATCGCGTAGACGGTGTCGGCCACCGCACTCTCGGAGAACGGCTGGGTCGCATCCGGCGTGGCGATGTAGTACTCGTGGTCGGGGTCGTAGACCTTCTGCACGAAGTGCGCCGGGCGGACGGTCCCGCCGTTGGCGAGCGCGGCGTACGCCTGCGCCATCTGCAGCGGGCTCACGGCGGAGCTGCCCAGCACGTTGGACACCGCGGACTTCGCCGAGTCGTCCATCGAGATGCCCAGCGCTGCGGCCGCGTCAGCCGTCGTCTCCGGGCCGATGTCTTCGTTGAGCTGCATGTACGCCGTGTTGACGGAGTCAGCGGTGGCCTTGACGAGGTTGATCTCGCCGAACTGCTCGTTGCTGAAGTTGCCGATCGGGCTCCCGGCGAAGGTCATCGGGCTGCGACCGCTGTAGGTCGTGCTCAGGGAGATGTCCTCGTTCGGGTCGTTGAGAGCGGCGAGCAGCGTGATGGGCTTGAAGGTCGACCCCGCCTGCGCGCGTGCCTGCGTGATGGCGTTGACGCCCGTCGTGGCTCCGAGCGGGTCGGGTCCGCCGTACATCGCCACCACGCCACCCGTGGTCGGGTCGATCGAGACGAGACCCGCCCGCACGCCCTCAGGGCGGCCCTTCTGGGGATAGACGTCCGGGTCGTCCATGGTCTCGATGGCCGCTTGCTGCTTCGCCTGGTCGACGGTCGAGACGATCGACAGGCCGGCCGTGGCGACCTGGTCTGCGGTCGTCAGCTGCTGCGACCCGCCGTCGAGGGTGCGGACGGTGAGCCCGTTGTCGAGCCCGGCGACCTCGTCGACGACGGACTGGAGGACGTAGCCGTTGGGTCCCTTGAACCACTCCGGCTTCTGCTGCTCGACCGCGGTGGGGAAGGTGGGGTTGGCGGCGACCTCGTCGGCCGAGACGGTGCCCATCCCCTGCATCGCGCCCATCACGTACGTGTACCGCTTCTGGGCGTTCCCGCCGGTGTCGGTGGCCGGGTCCCACGCCGACGGCGCCGGGAGGATGCCGATGAGGAGAGCGGCCTGCTCGTGGGTGAGCTGGGTCGGGTCGACGTCCGGCCCGAAGTACGCCTCGGTCGCCGCGCCGATGCCGTAGGCCCCGCGCCCGAAGTACACCGTGTTGAGGTAACTCGTGAGGATCTGGTCCTTGCTGTACTTCTGGTCGACCTTGAGGGCCTGGACCGCCTCGGTGGCCTTGCGCGTGTAGGCGCGCTGGTCGTTGCCGGTGATGTTCTTCACGTACTGCTGGGTGATGGTCGAGCCGCCGCCGAGGTCGGAGTTGCCGGTGATGACGCCCCAGACCGCGCGGCCGATGCCGGTGACGGAGACGCCCTTGTTCTCGTAGAAGGTCCGG
>CAKTZW010000629.1 GCA_934636065.1 uncultured Labedella sp. | reverse complement strand
CCGTGTACGCCGCGGACGGCGCGTCGTCCGGGATCGTGGCGGGTTCCAGCACCGACGCGAGCAGGAGGCTCAGGCCGACCACCGAGACCACGATGAGTCCGAGGGCCCAGAACGTGGACCGCAGACTCGTGACCTTGATCCACTCGGATCGCAGGACCCGGAGGAAGGTCACCCGCGCATCGGGGCGGACGGACGGGCTCGCGCCGGGCCGTGACGGATGGCGGGACGCGGCTGTGGACGGGGTGAGCGGGGAAGCGGTGGCGCTCATCGGACGACCTCCTCGGTGTGCGCGGTGTTGTCGGCGCGCATGGTGTTGTCGGCGTGCATGCGCGATGCGTGGGTGTTCGGCGGAAGCGCTTCGGAGCGGTACTCGACCTGGTCGGCGGTGAGCGTGAGGTAGGCGTCCTCGAGCGATCCCGAGAGGACCGTCAGCTCGTAGAGGGGGATTCCGGCGGCGGCCGCCGCATCCCCGATGCGTTCGGGTGCGAGTCCCGACACCTGCGCCGTGCCGTCGGTCTGCCTGTTGACGGTGACGCCGTCGCCGGCGATCCGGGCGGCGAGGCCGGCCAGGTCGGGAGTGCGCAAGCGGACCGTCGTGCCGTTCGTGCGGGAGATGAGGTCGGCGACGGGGGCGTCCTCGAGGACACGGCCCCGGCCGAGCACGATGAGTTGGTCCGCTGTCTGCGCCATCTCGCTCATGAGGTGCGAGGAGAGCAGGACCGTGCGACCCTCGGCGGCCAGTCCGCGCACGAGGGTGCGCACCCAGCGCACCCCCTCCGGGTCGAGGCCGTTGACGGGCTCGTCCAGGATGAGCGTCGCCGGGTCGCCGAGGAGGGCTGCCGCGATGCCGAGGCGCTGACCCATGCCGAGCGAGAAGCCCTTCACGCGCTTGCCCGCGACCGAGTCGAGTCCCGCGAGGCCGATGACCTCACGGACGCGGGCCTTGCCGATCCCGTGCGTCGCGCCCATCGCGAGCAGGTGCTTGTAGGCCGTGCGTCCGGTGTGGACGCCCTTCGCGTCGAGGAGGACACCGACCTCGCGGAGGGGAGCGCGGTGCTCCGCGTACGGGCGGCCGCCCACCGTCACAGCGCCGGCCGTCGGTCGGTCGAGACCGACGATCATCCTCATCGTCGTCGACTTCCCGGCGCCGTTCGGGCCGAGGAATCCGGTGACCCGCCCCGGCTCGACCGTGAAGTCGATCCCGTCGACGGCGGTGCGGGAGCCGTATCTCTTGGTGAGTCCGCGTGCGTTGATCATGCGTTGTCCTTTCGCTCGTCATCGACGCTACGGAGCACTCGCCGCGGGCGCGTCAGCCCGCGGACGGGATCCTCGTGACACCGACGTCGTACCCCGGTGCCACGCGCCGTAGCCGGCGGGCGGGGCCGGCGGACGGACGGGCAGGCGGGCGGGCAGGAGGCGGACGGGCGGGCAGGAGACAGGCGGGCATCGACGCCGTCGACGGGCAGTGTGGACGCCCGACCTCAGCGGGGAGCGAGCCGCCCGCCGGTGAAGGCCGCGGTCGCCGCGAGGATCGTGTCGACCGGGGTGTCGATGCCGACGGACCCGAGCTGGAGGCCGAGCCGCGTCAGGCGGCGGAAGACGGGTTCCCGCACCTGGGAGATGATGCCGGGACTGTTCGGCGCGACACCGTACGCGAGGCGGTAGCGCAGGACCCGCGAGCCCCCGTGCGACCGCACCGCGACGCTCGCTACCGCCGGCCACGGCACCGTGAGCTCGCCCTGTGGGAGTCGCCACCGCATCCCCGCGGCATCGAGCCGGAGCACCTCGCCCGCGCCCGCGCGCACCCCCGCCGTGTGCGCCACCCAGACGGC
>CAKTZW010000628.1 GCA_934636065.1 uncultured Labedella sp. | reverse complement strand
GCTCGGCGTCGGGCTCGGACTCGCGGGCGGTCTCCTCTTCGTCCACGCGCTGTGGCGCTTCCTCGACCACGTCGAGGACTTCCCGCGCCTCATACTCAACATCGCGTCGTGGTCGATCCTGTTCGTCACCGTCGTCCTCGTCGTCGTCGCCCTGCGCGCCGCCGGTTTCATCTTCTCGACGGTGCTGTTCTGGTCCATGGTCGGGAGCCTCACCGCGGCCGCCGTGCTCGACTTCGCCGCCGTCTGGCAGGTCGCCGACGACGGCGTCTACCCCACGTCGGCCATCGCGGTCGGCGCCGTCCTGCTGGGCGCATCGTCGCTGCGACCGGCGCGCGAGATCGTGATGGCGTCGGCCGTGCTCGGCGTCGGCCTGCTCCTCGGCGTGCTCGTCCCCGGGCCCGGCCAGGACGAGCTCGGGCCGCTGCTGCTCCTGCTCGTCCTCGCCATCGTGCCGCCGCTCATCGCCGCCTCGATCCTCGGGGAGTACCGGCGTCACATCCTGCTCGCGCTCGACCGCGTCCTCACGCAGAGCGCGATCAGCGCACCCGTCGTCCTCACCACGGGCATGCTCGGGAGCGCCGAGCTCGCGGAGCTCGACCACGAGGTCGAGGAGCTCTTCGACGACGTCGCGACCGGACGCGAGCCGCTCCCGCTCAGCCCGGAGCGGGCCGATCAGGCGAGCGCGCTCGCGACCGAACTTCGCCGGCATCTCGTCGCGGGCCACCAGGACACGTGGCTGTCGCACGCGGTCAGCGAGTCGGAGTTCCTGAGCGACCACGTGACGATCGACGACGCGACGGGGCTCTCGGCACGACTCGATCAGCTCCAGCGCGACGGCCTGCTGTCGGGACTCTGGATGCTCATGTCGAGCGCAGCGCGTATGCCCGCGACGGCACGCGTCAGCTTCATCGAGCGTCGCGACCAGCCCCGCTCGGACGTCCGTCGCCTGCTCATCGCGCTCGACGTGGACGGCATCAGCCGGTCCCGGGTCGAGGCGATCACCTGGGCGGCGCTGCGCCGCGTCGGCCGCTACACCGACACCGCGACTCCCCTCGGCCTGCGCGTCGACATCGAGACCGAGGTCCCGCTTCCCAACGATCAGCAACGCTGAACAGTAGAATCCATCCAAGAGTTCAGGGAGATCGCATGAGCATCCACACCGGCAACATCCGCCTGGCCATCGTCGACGACCACAAGATGCTGCTCGGGGCACTCACGGAGTGGAGCCGCGGTGCCGCTGACGACATCAGCATGGTCGCCGCCGTCGCCACCTGGCCGGAGTTGCTCACGCACCCCGAGTTCCCCGTCGATGTCGTGCTGCTCGACCTCGACCTCAAGGACAACATCCCCGTCGTCCTCAAGATCTCGACCCTCAAGACGACGGGCGTGAAGACGGTGCTCATGAGCACGTATTCCGACCCGAAGTTCGTGCGCGAGGCCCTGGCCGCCGGCGCCCACGGCTACCTCGTGAAGAGCGAGGACGCGTCGATGATCGTGCAGGCGATCCGGGCGGCGCACCGGGGCCAGATGTTCGTGTCGGACGAGCTCGACGTGGCCCTGAATTCGGAGCCCAACGAGGCTCCGAAGCTCAGCGCGCAGGAGCGCCGCGTCATGGCCCTCTACGCCGCCGGCGAGCCCGTCAAGTCGGTCGCCTACGAGCTCAGCATCTCCGAGGAGACGGCGAAGTCCTACCTCAAGCGGATCCGCGAGAAGTACCGGTCGAGCGGCTTCGACGTCGGCACGAAGGTGGCGCTGCGGAAGCGCGCCATCCTCGACGGCATCATCATCGAGTAGCGCCGAGCACGCCGCGCCGCTCGAGCGCGTAGCCCATCGC
>CAKTZW010000627.1 GCA_934636065.1 uncultured Labedella sp. | reverse complement strand
GCGTGCCCTGGCTCAACTGCCCCGATGCGAGCGACGCCACGCCTTTCGTGAGCGTCGTCAGCTCGGGCGACTGGGTCGCGACGATGAAGTGGGACAGCTCGTTCCATGATCCCTGGAACGACAGGATCACGATCGTGATGAGCGCCGGTCTCGCCATGGGCAGCACGACGGACCAGAAGACGCGGAACGTCCCCGCTCCGTCGATCCGAGCCTGTTCCTCGACGCTCGTCGGGATGGACTCGAAGAAGTTCTTCATGATGAAGACCCCGGCGGCGTCCACGAGGAGCGGGAGGATCATCCCGGCGTAGGAGTCGTACATGCCGAGCTGATTGATCACGAGGAACTTGGGGATCAACAGCACCACGAGCGGCACGGACATGACCGCGACGAGCGCCGCGAACACCACGTTCCGGCCCCGGAATCGCAGGCGTGCGAGCGCGTAGCCGGCGAGCGAGTTGAAGAACACCCGGCCGAGCGTGACGAACACCGTCACGACGGCGGAGTTGGCGAACCAGACGGGGAAGTCGGATCCGGCGAACAGCCGCTCGTATGCGGCGGCGGACCACGTTCCCGGGATGAGCGACACCGGATTCGCCGCTGCATCCGCATCCGTCTTGAACGACGTCGCGACCTGCACGAGGAAGGGGAAGATGTAGACGACCGCGAGCACGACGAGGATCGCGTAGAGGATCGTCTGCGCAGCGAGCGCGCCGGAGGGTCGGCGCCGGCGGCCCGCGCCCGCGGGGCGTCCGGGCGCGCCGGTCCGTCCGATCGTCCGGTCGTCGATGGTCGATGCGGTCATCGCGTCATCCCGTCGGTCGTCTTCGTCGCCTTCGGCAGGTACGCGGCGGCACGTCGCTTCGACACCGGTCGGTCACGGAGGATCCAGCGTTGCAGGAGGGTGAACGCGACGATGATGACGAAGAGGATGAACGCGATCGCGGCGCCCTGTCCCCAGTCCTGCGAGTTGAACGCGGCCGTGTACGAGAGGTACGCGGGCGTGAGGGTGGTCTTGCTCGGCCCGCCCTGCGTGCCCGTGTAGATCTGGTCGAAGACCTGCCAGCAGCCGATGAGCCCGAGGGTGAGCACCGTGAAGAGTGTGGGGCGCAGCTGGGGGAGCGTGACGCGCCAGAACCGCTGCCAGCCGTTCGCCCCGTCCATCATCGCGGCCTCCGTCACGTCGCCGCCGAGGTTCTGCAGGGCGGCGAGGAAGAGGAGCATGAAGGTCCCGCTCGTCGTGAAGACGGCCATGATGATGAAGGCGCTCATGGCGACGGAGGGCCCGGCGGCCCAGTCCCACAGCGAGACCCCGAGCAGGTCGTTGTCGGTGAGCACCGACGGTCCGCTCGTGATGCCGACGGCGCCGAGCAGGTTGTGCACGACTCCGCTCGGCTCGTTGAACCAGTTGGGGCCCGCGATGCCCACGAGAGCGAGCACCTTGTTGACGACGCCGCTCGCGGAGAAGAGGAAGAGCCAGAGGACCGTGATCGCGACGGAGCTCGTGACGGACGGGAAGTAGAAGGCGGTTCGGAAGAAGCCGCGGCCGCGTAGGACGGCCCGGTTCACGAGGACCGCGAGGAGGAGGGCGAGCGCCGTCTGCAGCGGCACCACGAGGAGGACGTACCACGCGTTGTTGCGGAGGGAGATGCCGAAGTCGCGCTCGGCGAGTCCGCCACCGGAGAGGATGGCCGCGTAGTTGTCGAAGCCGACGAAACCGACGTCTCCGGAGAAGGGGCTGCCCCGGCCGCCCCAGTCCGAGAAGCTGACCCACAGCGCCATGAGGACGGGCACGGCGAGGAAGACGCCGAGGATGAGGATGACGGGGGCTGTGAAG
>CAKTZW010000626.1 GCA_934636065.1 uncultured Labedella sp. | reverse complement strand
TGCGGATCTTCTGTCCCGCCATTGTGTGACTCACTCTCTGTCTTGCGTCTTACGATCCCTCGCATTGGACGCGCTTCTTTCGCATCGGTCGCTCGCACGCCCGATCCGGGACGCTCCTGCTGTCGCGCCACGGTTCTGCCTGAACACTGTTCTTCTGTCAAGCCTCGCCGCATCCACCCGCCCGTTCGACGCGTCCGTCCGAGGACGGACACACGTCTAGCCCGGATCGGGTGGATTTCGGTTTAGTCGTCGTTCTGCTACCCGCGGCCTAGACGCCCGATCCCCGCGCGGCTCGAGGAGCCGGGGAATCCGCCTATGCACTGCCTGGCAGTGATCCGCAGTACTGTCGGCACGTGCGTGCACGCACGACGACCGCGGAATGTTGAACTAGGAAAGTCTACGAGACGCCGAGACATCCTGCAACCCGGGCGTGTCGCGCCGCGGACCGCGGAATTCCGGGCGACACGACGAACGCCCCCCGAGCCGTCGAGCGGCTCGGGGGGCGTTCGTGTCCGATGGTCCGGACGGGGCGGTTCAGCTCTTGGAGCGCGCCGCGCGACGGCGGGCTGCCGAGCCCGCGATCGTGATGGCAGCGCCGCCGGCGATGAAGAGACCGGCGAGTCCGGCGATCAGCCCGGCGTCGGCACCCGTGACGGCGAGGCCGTCGGCAGGGTCGGCGGGGTCGGCCGCAGGAGCGTCCGCGGGAGCGTCGGCGGGGAGGACTCCCGTCGGGCCCTCCTGGGAGAGTCCCGTCTCCTCGGGGACGTAGTCCTCGCCCTCAGCCGCGGTGGTCGTGTTCCCCCCGGCCGACGGCCCCTGAGGGGGTGGGGCCGTCGGCGGCGTGGCGGCCGAGAGGCTCGTCACGTTCGAGACGATGGCGACGGTGCCGTCGTCGGTCGTGGACGCAGAGGCCGCTCCCCCTGCGAAGGTCGTCATGAGCGCGGCGAGAGCGATGGCTCCCGCGGCGGCCGATCCGCGAGCGATCGTGCCGGAGCGCCGCGCTCCCGAAGATGAAGTGTCCATGTCTGAGTGGCCGCTGCGCCGGCTTCTCCCCCTTGTCGAGTTGATCGCAGTGATCTCACGGTAACGCAAAACTGAGCGATCCTCACGGCGAATGTGAGTGATGCTCACCCCAGTCCGGGGTACACGGCGCTCGGAGGAATGTCTCGGGAGTACAGGGGTGGACGAAATGGCCCTCGGACGGGGTACATGAGGACCCCTCAGTGCCTACCGTTGGCGCGATCGGTGCCCGACGGCGGCACCGGCACTCGAGAAGGGAACCACGACATGAAACGATCCGCGACGCGGTCGATCCTCAGGACGACCGCGCTCACCGTCCTGCTCGGAGGAGCAGCCGCGGGCCTCACCGGCTGCGGGCCGTCGGGTCCGATGCAGGCCGGCATGGGCGTCCCGCAGGGCGCCCATGTCACCGGCGGCTCGTCGAACGTGACCAACACCCAGGGCTGGAGCGCGGGCATCTCGAAATGACCGGCGCCCGCCGACACAACAGGAAGGACATCGTATGACGAACAAGGAATCGACCTCGCGGCGCGTGACCGTGCGGCGCGGGATGCGTGCGGCAGCCGTCGTGCTCGTGGTGGGCACGGGGGTCCTCGTCGGGACGACCGGGTGCGGAAGTCTCGGGTACAACGGCAGCACCGCGTTCGGCGACACCGTCAACTGGGCGTGGAACGACCCGGCGCTCCGCTGACCGCTCCCACCGCCGAGCCCTCGCGTCGTCTCGCCGCGTGGCGGACCACCCGGGTCGCGGGGCTCGCTGGGCGGTCGCCGGTCTCCGGCGGCCGCCCGCTCGACTCCGTCGCCGTCGCTCCGCC
>CAKTZW010000625.1 GCA_934636065.1 uncultured Labedella sp. | reverse complement strand
ACCCTTCGCATCGAGGGCACCGAGCTCGTCGGCGAGGCCTTCCTCTCCGATCGCGAGGACGTCGCCGGCATCGCCCGCGATCTCGCGTCCGGTATCCTCGGCGACTTCAGCGTCGGCTTCGACAGCGAGGACGAGGGCACGATCGAGGAGCGCGAGGGCATGGTCCCGCTCGTTCGCATCGGTCGGTGGCGCGTCGGCGATGCACGTACGTGATCAGATCGTCGCCGCTACCGTCGAGCTGGTGAAAGGCACGCTGCCCGTAACCGCGGGACGCGTCTATCCCTACGGGCGCGTCGACTGGGACCAGCGCAGCTTCCCCTTCGCCATCGTCACGGCCGGCACGACGCGCGTCCAGATCGAGCCCGGTACCGGCGAACGGATCCAGGTGCGCGAGACCGAGCTAACCGTCTCGATCCACGACGTCTCCTACGAGGACGAGGACTACAGCGTCGCGATCGGCAACATGTCGGCTGCCGTCGAGAAGGCGATGACCCGGCTCGAGGACGAGATCCCGATCGGCAGCACGGAGACGACCGGCGACACCGGCGTCATCGACCTCGACCTCGACGCGGCCGGCCTCGCGTTCGGATCGGCGACCACGTTCGCGGTGGTCTACTACACGCTCGTCGGCGACGTGCAGCGGCTACACCTTCCGTAGGTCGTCTCTGCCCTGTACCGTCGCGCGACACGTGCAGGGAGTGGCGTTGGTGGGCGAGTTCGCGGACAGCACAAGGTGGACCCTAGTCAACGGGCGCACCTTACATACCGACCATTCCCTGCACGACCGGCCCATGATGCTCACGAGCGTCCCGAAGTCGGTTGATGTCGATATCGATTCGTTCGAGGTCGTCCGATTCATCGACTGGCCCGATGTCGAAGACCGGTCGCAGCATCCCGGCACCTACGCTGACAAGTCCTACCTGAAGGCGGCCGGCTCGCTCCAAGACCGAATTGTGGTCTTCGATCTGGTGCGCGGAGAGCTCGCGACGTTTCGTGAGATCAGCGACATAACGATTCGTCCCACCGCGCCCGGACGAATCGGCGGACGGTACAAGGCCTCGTTCTCCGACGGGATCGGTTACTCCGGCATGAGCTCCCAGGACGTCCCCGAGGGCGGTCTGATGGTGGGCGAGCCCGGCCGGCTCCACTACCTGCCGGATCACGACGACGAGCGCCGCGGCCGCAAGGCGGCGCACCTCTCGCTCACGGTCTACCTCGACGAAGACAAGCTCGCTCCTCTCCTCCGGGAGATCGCCGCGCAGCCCGATCGCGTCCGCGTGCTCAAGCTGCATGTCCTCCTCGAGCTCTTCGAGACGAAGACCTCGGCGAGCCTGTCGGAGCCATGGATGCGCCGCGACTACGGCCTCCTGATGCAGTCGGAGTGGTCGGCGGCGACGGCGGCGCGACTGGAGGCCGTCAACGCCGGGATCGGGCATCGGACCATCGGAGCCGTCGAGGACCTCCGCGACGCCCCGCCTGCACCCGCTCCCGCTTCGGCGTCAGCCGTAGCCCCGGTGCCCTTGGATTGGTCTGCCCCCTGAAAAGTGGTCCTCCCTGAAGTAGGCTTTTGAGCCGATGGAGGATGCCGAGAATGGGACAGAAGAAGCACAAACCCGAAGAGATCGTTGCGAAGCTGCGGCAGGTGGACGTGTTGTTGTCGCAAGGCCGCCCGGTGGCGGAGGCGATCCGCACGATCGGTGTGACGCCGTTCACCTACTACCGATGGCGCAAGGAGTTCGGCGGGCTGAAGGTCGACCAGGTGAAGCGGCTGAAGGATCTGGAGAAGGAGAACGAGCGGCTGCGCAAGGCCGTGTCGGACCTGACGCTGGAGAAGCTG
>CAKTZW010000624.1 GCA_934636065.1 uncultured Labedella sp. | reverse complement strand
GCTGGACGACATGGTGAAGGACATCACGCTCTTCAAGCGCTACAACATCAACACCGTCCGCACGAGCCACTACCCGCCGCACCCCCGCCTGCTCGACCTCCTCGACGCGGTGCGCGTGCTTCTCGACCAGGGCCGTGCGCTGCGGCTCGTCGTCTCCGGGATCGGGCCCGACACCGACACCGTCGCCGAGCGGGTGACCGAGCTCTCCGGGCGCGGCGTGGGGATCGACGCGGTGGGGCGGATCGAGCGCATCGGTGCGAACGTGACCGGGTTCAGCGACGGCGATCGCGTCTGGGCCATCCGCGCCGGTGCCGCGGGGATCAGGAAGCCGACGGGCCTCGCCGCCGAGTTCGCGGTGGTGGACCAGCGCCGCGTCGCACTCGCACCCACCTCGCTCGACGATGTGCAGGCCGCAGCGCTGGTCGTCGGCGGGTACACCGCCCTCCGCGCTCTTCGCGACACGGTGCGGCTCCGACCAGGGGAGCGGGCGGTCATCCGCGGTGCGTCCGGTGGCGTGGGCAGCGCGGCCGTGTCGATCGCCGCCGCGCTCGGGGGCCGCGTCGTGGGCGTGGCGTCGGGGCGCAACGAGGACGCCGTCCGCGCCGGGGGAGCGCAGGAGTTCTTCGACTACGCCGCCCTGTCGCCGTCGGACGTCGGAATGGCCGACGTGATCTTCGACACGGTCGGCACCGATCTCCTCGCCTGGCGGAGGATCCTGGAGCACGACGGCCGCATGGCGGCCGTCGGCGTCGGGTCGCCGCGCGCACTCACCGCCGTGGCCGTGTCCTCGCTCCATGGTTCGCGCCGCATCCGGATGTTCGCCGGGGAGCCGCCCGCGGGGCAGCTCGCCGCTCTCACCGCGTTCGTCGACGCGCACGGGATCCGGCCCCTGGTCCACGAGGCGTTCGCCCTCGATGAGATCCGACGAGCCCACGAGGCATTCGCGGCCCGCGGACTCGCCGGGAAGCTCGTCATCACCGTCTGACGGTCGGCGAGCGGCGTCACTTCGACGGCCTCGCCCCGGTCAGGCGCTGGACGGGCGGCCCGTCAGCGCGAGACCCGTACCGAGGCCGATGAGGGCGACACCGGATCCACCGTCGAGCAGGATTCGTGCTCGGCGCCGGCGCAGCACCTCGCGGAAGTGGGATACGGCGACGACGAACGCCCCATACCAGAGCGCCCCCAGGACGATGTCGACGGTTCCGAGGAGGAGGATCTGCGGCAGGGTCGGCAGCGAGGGGTCGACGAACTGAGGCAGGACCGCGACGAAGAACAGGGCCGCCTTCGGATTCAGCACGTTGGTCGCGAAGGCCCGTCTCCAGGCGGCGGAACCGGATGGGGCCGATTCCTCGTGCCACTCAGCGGGCCCCGCATCGGCCGGTGCTCGACGGCGTCGCCATGCAGCCTGCAGCGCTCGCAGCCCGAGGAACACGAGGTAGGCGGCGCCCGCGAGCTTCACGACGGTGAAGGCTTCGGCGCTCGCGAGAAGAAGCGCGGACACGCCGACGGCAGCGGCCGTCAGGTGCACGAGCAGTCCGGAGAGCACGCCCGCGGCAGACAACAGACCGGCGCGTCGACCGCGCGCCGCCGACCCGAGCACGACGAACCAGTCCGGCCCCGGCGTGGCGAAGGTCAGCACGACCACCGCCGCGAAACCCACCATCAAGTCTGCATTCATCGCCACCACCCGTCGGTCACGCTACTGCGGGCCACCGACACCACGGAAGGACCCCAGCGACACTCGGTCGTCAGGCGCCCGGACCGGCCGCGCGCTTCGGGGAGTCGTCGATCACGCGATCGATCCAGTCGCGGCGCGGCAGGTTTCCGATGACGTCGC
>CAKTZW010000623.1 GCA_934636065.1 uncultured Labedella sp. | reverse complement strand
ACGACGGGGCGGCTGCGGTCGTGAACGCGGCGGTGATGGAGCTCGGCGCCGTCGTCTGCGTCGCGCGGACGCCGCGCTGCGATGCCTGCCCGCTCGCGGACGTCTGCGCCTGGCGCGCGGCCGGCTACCCGGCGTACGACGGGCCGACGAAGGCGGTGCAGAAGGCCTACGAGGGCAGCGACCGTCACGTGCGGGGACTCATCATGCGCGAGCTGCGCGCGGCCCACGTCCCGGTCACCGACGCGGAGATCGCGACGCTCTGGCCGGATCCCGTGCAGCTGGACCGCGCTCTGACCGGCCTCCTCGCCGACGGCCTCGCCGTCCCGTCGTCCGACCCGGCTGCCCCCGGCTACCTCCTCCCCACATGAAAACGGAGATGGTGCACGTCGTTACGTGCACCATCTCCGTTTTCATGTAGTGGGAGGAGTCAGGAGGCGGTGTCGTCCTCGTCCTCGTCGAGCTCGCGGGGCTTGACGTAGGGGTCGGCGTCGCCTGCGTACGCGGCCGTCGCGGCGAGGCGCTCCGTCTCCGCGTCGCGCTCCCGAGCCTCCCGCAGGAGGTCGTCGATCGCCGCCGCGTTCTCGGGGACCGCATCGAGTTGGAACTCGAGCGTCGGCGTGAGTCGTGCCGTGATGTTCCGGCCGACCTCGCTCCGCAGGAGACCCGTCGCCGCCTTCAGCGCCGCCGAGCTGTCAGCCCGCTCCTCGTCGCTGCCGTAGACGGTGTAGAAGACGGTGGCGTGCTGGAGGTCGCCGGTCATCTGGACGTCGGTGATCGTCACGAAACCGAGGCGGGGGTCGCGGAGCCCGCGCTGCAGGCGCGCGGCCACGATCTCCTTGATCCGGTCTGCGAGCTTCCTCGCGCGAGCGGCGTCAACCATGGGTGTTCCTTCCTCTGTCCCGCCCACGGGCGGTCACAACGGGAAATGCCCGCCGACCCGAAGGTCGGCGGGCACGCCACGCGGGTCAGCCGCGCGGCTTCTCCTTCATCTCGATCGTCTCGATCTCGTCGCCGATCTGGATGTCGTTGAACTTGCCGAGACCGATACCGGCCTCGAAGTCCGTCCGCACCTCGGTGACGTCGTCCTTGAACCGACGCAGCGACTCGATCGCGAGGTTGTCCCCGACGACGACACCCTCGCGGATGACGCGCGCCTTGGCGTTCCTCGTGATCGTGCCCGACCGCACGATGACACCGGCGATGTTGCCGAACTTGGAGGAGCGGAAGATCTCGCGGATCTCCGCGACACCCGACTGGACCTCCTCGTACTCCGGCTTGAGCATGCCCGTGAGGCTCGACTCGACGTCGTCGAGGGCGTTGTAGATGACCGAGTAGAACCGGATGTCCACGCCCTCGCGAGCGGCGCGCTCCCGCGCCTTCGGGTCGGGGCGGACGTTGAACCCGATGATGATCGCGTTGTCGATCGTCGCGAGGTTCACGTCCGACTCCGTCACGGCGCCGACACCACGGTGGATGATGCGCAGCTGCACCGACTCGTCGACCTCGATCTTGAGGAGCGACTCCTCGAGCGCCTCCACGGCACCCGACACGTCGCCCTTGATGATGAGGTTGAGCGACTCGACCTTGCCCTCTTCGAGAGCGCGGGTGAAGTCCTCGAGGCTGATGCGCTTGCGCGCCTTCGCGAGCGACGCGTTGCGCTCGGCGGCCTCGCGCTTCTCGGCGATCTGGCGAGCCGTGCGGTCCTCCTCGGTGACGAGGAAGGTGTCGCCGGCGCGCGGGACGCTCGAGAGGCCCTGTACCTGGACGGGTCGCGACGGGCCGGCCTCGAGGACCGTCTCGCCGTTCTCGTCGACCATCGCACGGACGCGTCCGTATGC
>CAKTZW010000622.1 GCA_934636065.1 uncultured Labedella sp. | reverse complement strand
GAGCCACCCCGACCCGGCTGCGCAGCTCGCGACGGTGCGCGAGGTCATCGGCGAGACGGGAGCACGGGACATCCCCGAGATCGTCGTCTTCAACAAGAGCGACCTCGTCTCCGACGACGACCGTCTCGTCCTCCGCGGCCTCGTGCCGACGGCCGTGTTCGTCTCGGCGCGCACGGGCATGGGCATCGACGAGCTGCGCGCGCGCATCGCCGAGCTGCTGCCGAGGCCGACCGTCGCGAGTACCCACGGCACAGCCCCCTCCGGGAGACCCGCGAGCTCCGTCGTGATCGGCGAGAGGTAGGTGTAGACGGCGAAGAGCCCGCCGAGCACGATGCATCCCGTGAGGAGCGCGAACCACACGCGGCCGTTGCGGAACACCGTGAGCTCACGCCGCATCGTCTGGCCCGGCGATCCCTCCATCCGCGGCACCGCGAGCCACACCGACACCGTCGCGATCGCGAAGACGACGGCGACGAGGACGAAGGCCACCCGCCATCCGAACGTCTGCCCGACGAGCGTCGCGAGGGGGACGCCCACGACGTTCGCGATCGTCAGTCCCGACATCGCGATGGCGACGCCCTGCGCGCGCTTCCCCGGACCCATGAGCTGGGCCGCCACGAGGGCGGCGATGCCGAAGTAGGCGCCGTGCGGGATCCCCGCGAGGAAGCGGAAGAGGAGGATCGACTCGAACGTCGGGGCGAGCGCGGCGGCGAGGTTCGTGACGGTGAACGCGACCGCGAGCACGACGAGCACACGGTCGCGGCGGAAGCGGGCGATGACCGCGTTGATCGTGGGGGCGCCCACCACGACGCCGAGCGCGTACGCCGAGATCATGAGCCCGGCCTGCGCGTTCGCCTGTTCGGCGTCGCGGGCCGCGAGGGCGGGGAACAGGTCGGTGGCGATCTGCGGCAACAGCCCCATGGCCGCGAACTCCGTCGTGCCGATGCCGAAACCGCCCACGGCGAGCGCGAGCAGGGCAAGACGGATGCGGGCCGAGGACGAGGTCGTCGGCCCGTGGGTCACGGGGGGCATCGCACCAGTCTACGGTCGCCCCGCGCGTCCGATCAGTCGTCGAGGGGGCGGTAGATCCCCTTGAGCGCCTTGAGTTCGTTCCAGTAGGTCAGCGACTCGGGGAGGTTGAAGCGCTCACCGAAGCGCTGCGCCTGGCCGCGCTTGTCGCCGCCCGTGAAGTGCACGAGGAACTGGTCCTTCGCCGACTCGGTGAAGTGGGTGGGCCGGGAGTTGAACGCCTCGAACGGGAGCCTCACGAGGAACCCGGGCTGCGAATACAGCGGGTTCGTCACCAGCTGGTACACGATCGCGTCCTGGTCGCCCTTCGTGTAGTGGCCGTAGACGCTCGAGTCCCACCACCGCTCGACCGCCTCGCGGTCCGTCGCGATGACGTCCTGCAGGAACTGGGCGGCGAGCGGGGTGTTGCGGATGAAGAAGTTGCCGGAGCTGAGCCACGTCCACTTGTCCTCGTTCACCGGGCTCTCGCAGAAGACGACGGTCGCCTCGGGCACCGCCTCGAGGAACCGGGTGAGCGGAACGTGGCGCTGCATGAAGAACGCGTCGTCGTCGATCCAGAAGAGCCAGTCGAACAGGGGCAGAAACTTCGCGATCTTCTCGAGCTTCGCGAAGTACTTCCAGTTCTCCGTCGGAGCGATGTCGAAGATGTAGGTGTACCCGTGGGCTCGTGCGTACAGCTCGTGATTCGCGTGGGCGAGGGTGCGGAGCTTGTCCGAGTAGCTGACGATGCCGAGTCTCTGCGTCATGCTGAGAGGCTAACCGTGCCGGGCGTCCGGTCGCTGCGGTGCGCGCGCGTCGTCACTGCTCGTC
>CAKTZW010000621.1 GCA_934636065.1 uncultured Labedella sp. | reverse complement strand
AACCATGCCAACGCAACTCATCCGAACCGCCCGGCTCGACCTCGCCGGGATCCCCGACCTCGCCGACCTGATCGACGTCGACGTGAGATCCCTGCAGCTGCTCGAGGTGTCGATCCGCGTCGACGCGAACGACCTCGAACACCCCACCTATTACCCACTCGCCACGATCGCGACAGAGCATGGTGTCCTGAACGTGCCGATGGACTACGACAGCAACCTCGAGCGAGCTCGAGCTGCTGCCGACCTGATGCGCCAAGCGCTGACCTCATTCGGACAACGGAAGGAACCCGACGTGGACCGCACTCCAGATCCCGGCGCCGCAAAGCCGGCACCGCTCACCGCCGAGGAACAGCGCTACTACTGGGAGCTATCCGAGCGGATCGAGGCCGACGACTACAACGGCTGGCGCGCGGCAGCCGCAGCGGAGATCCCCGACGGCTACGAGGACGCCGCCGCCGAGCTGGTCGCCGGACTCGACGACGAAACCGCGCAGGGGGACCAACGATGAGCGCCGCCGATGCCGAACTCATCGAGCTGATCGACCCCCTCTGGGCGTGGATATCCGTGCTGGCGCCGATCGGGTTTGCCCTCGTCCTGATCGGCCTCGGCTTAGTCGCCGCAGAAAGAACCAAGTGGCGGATCCAAGCGAACTGGGCCCCACCGCACGACACCCCCGAGGGGTCGCCGCTGTGGTTCCTGGCAGGTCCCGAGCCGTCCGTGACAAACCCCTCCGACTCGACGGAAGACAGTCGATGAAGCCCAACTACGGGCACAAGCACAACCGCGACCCCGATGAGCCCGAAGCCGGGCGTGTCAGTGGCGAACCCCAGAATAGAAACGTGAAAAAGACTCCGGCAATCGAGCACCTGCCCCAGGGGCACCCGGTATGGCTTGTGGCCTACGCCGGCGCCGCGGTGGCGGTTCTCGTTATGTTCGGCTCGATCGCCTCACAATGGGCTGCCCTTCGGCCCGAGATCGGGATGCTCCCGCCTCTGTCCGATGTGCTCACACCGACCAACCTGCTCGGCGCGCTCATGCTGGGCGCCGTCCCTCTCTTCGTCGCGATGGGCGTAGTGCAGCTCGTCGGCAGCAGGTACCGCCGCCACGCGCTCACCGCCACGGTGAACCAGGCCCAGAAAGATCTCTGATGTACGACAACCCCGCAGCAAGCGCAATCCAGTTCATCGGCACCGCGATCATGGTGGTCGGCGTCGTCATCCTGTTCCTGCCGTGGACCAGGCGCCGCGGCGTCAACGCGCTCTTCGGCGCGATCGGCATTGCGATGGTCGGATGCGGGCTGTGGACCGTCGCCGTGTTTGTCTCAGGCGATTTCGACGGGTTCCGGCTGTGGCTACCGGCGATCGGATGGATCGCCGGAGTCGCAGTTCTCGCCTACTGGTACCGCCGCGCCCGCAACGCGACCCGCGACCGGACATGACCGCCGCGGGCGCAGCGAGGTCGTTACCGAGCCATGTCGGCACGGTCACGTAGGCTCAACGCCCGGCCCGTCTGCGGAGCCCCTGAGCGAAACGAGGAGTCCCGATATCGGAGCATCACCACGGGACCCCGACCACGGCGCTGCCGAGGTCGGGGTCGTCGGTATCGCGGACGACTGCCCGGACCCCTCCGGCCCATTCGCTGAGTCGGTGTTCGAGTCGGTGCAGGCGGGGTTCCCGTCGCCGGCGCAGGGGTACTACAACGGGCCCGTCGATCTGAACCGGCACCTGATCGTGAACCCGACCTCGACATTCATCGTCCGGGTGTCCGGGCACAGCATGACCGGGGCCGGTATCTACGACGGCGACGAGCTCATTGTTGACCGATCCTTGGACCCCCGGGAC
>CAKTZW010000620.1 GCA_934636065.1 uncultured Labedella sp. | reverse complement strand
CGCGTCGACGCACGAGACGAGCATGCGTTCGGGGTCGGCGGCGGACCGCAGCAGCGACTCGTCGGCCGGCGTCCGCGGAACCCGATCCGCCGAGACGGCGGGCCACCACGTCGACGTGAACCACTCGGCGAACGTGACGGTGTCGGTCGTCCCCAGGAGATAGCCCTGGACCTCGTCGGCGGCGTCCACGGCGACGACGCCGAAGCCCGAGTCGTGCTCGACGTACGGCGTCGCGTACACGTCGGCGAGCACCTCGTCGTCGAGGTGGTCGCCCGTCGCGTCGTCCCCTCCGCGGCCCGTCAGGCGGCAGATGCGAGCGACGGCATCGCGGTCGCGGCGTTCGAGGGCACGGATCCCGAGCGTCATCTCCTCCTCCTGCGTGTGCCGAAGATCCCTTCCACGACGCCGGTGAGGATCGTGCGCGTCGCTCGGGAGCCGAGCACCTCCTCGAGCACGCTCGTGCTCGAGGACCGCGTCGACGGACGCCTCGTGGTGGTCTGCGTCCGCTTCATCATGCGGTCGTACTCGCGCTGGGCCTCCTTCTCGGCCGCGGCCGTCGCCTTGTCGATCGCGGCGGCCTGACGCTCGTACTCCGCCTGCGCCTCCGCGGCCGCCGCGGCCTCCTCGGCCCGCCGAACGGCCGCCGTCGCGGCCTCGAGCCGCGCCGTCAGCAGCTCGCGCGCCGACTCCCGATCGACGGGCGTGCTGTACCGCGCCGTGAGAGCCGACGCCGCGACGGCTCGAGCGATCGCCTCGTCGGGCGACGGCGACATGAGGGCCTGCGGCGCGCGCAATCGCGTCCACGCGACCGGTGACGGCGCCCCTTTCTCGTTCATCACCGTCACGACGGCCTCTCCCGTGCCGAGCAGCGTGAGCACCTCGCCGAGGTCGTACGGCGAGGTGGGGTAGGTCGTCACCGTCGCCGCGAGAGCCTTGGCGTCGGCCGGCGTGAAGGCGCGCAACTGATGCTGGATGCGCGAGCCGAGCTGCGCGAGCACATCCGAGGGGACGTCCTTCGGCGTCTGCGTGACGAAGAAGACCCCGACGCCCTTCGAGCGGATGAGTCGCACCGTCCGCACGACCTGCGCGAGGAACTCCTTCGACGCATCGGCGAAGAGCAGGTGGGCCTCGTCGAAGAAGAACACGAGCTTCGGCTTGTCGAGGTCGCCGACCTCGGGCAGGTCGTTGAACAGGTCGGCGAGCAGCCACATGAGGAAGGTCGAGTACAGCTCCGGTCGGTCGGCCACTCCGGGGACCTCGAGCAGGCTCACGACGCCACGTCCGTCGACCGCCGTGCGCAGGAACTCGGCGGTGTCGATCTCGGGCTCGCCGAAGAAGGTGTCGGCACCGCGGTCCGCGAAGACGATCAGCTCCCGCAGGATGACGCCGACGGTCGCCTTCGAGAGCCCGCCGAGGGCCGCCAGCTCCCCCTTGCCCTCGTCGCTCACGAGGAAGCCGAGGACGGCGCGCAGATCGGCGAGGTCGAGCAGCGGCAGACCGGCGTCCTCCGCATAGTGGAACACGAGGCCGAGGCTCGATTCCTGCGTCTCGTTGAGACCGAGCGCCCGGGCCAGCAGGAGCGGACCGAAGCCCGCCACGGTCGCCCGGATCGGCACGCCCCTCCCCCGCCCGCCGAGCGAGAAGAACTCGGCGGGGAACGCGGCAGGGGTCCAGCTCTGTCCGATCCCCTCGGTCCTCTCGAGGAGTCGCGGACTCGACTCCCCCGGGCTCGCGATCCCGGAGAGATCGCCCTTGATGTCGGCGGCGAAGACGGGGACGCCGGCCGCGGAAAGCTGCTCGGCGATCAACTGCAGCGTCTTGGTCTTGCCCGTGCCCGTGGCG
>CAKTZW010000619.1 GCA_934636065.1 uncultured Labedella sp. | reverse complement strand
GGTCGCCGAGCGCGTCGAGCTGGAGCAGGCGGACGTCCTGGTGGACCCGCGCACGGTCGACGGCCGGGAGGTCGGGTACCCTTGACAGGTGGTCCGGCGCGCGGTTCGCGCCGGCGAGAGCTGAATATGGAGGAGGCCGTCGTGGACATCGATCTCACCGTCCTGAAGATGATGGAGCGCGAACGGGAGATCCCGTTCGACGAACTCGTGCACATCATCGAGCAGGCGATCCTGACCGCCTACCAGAAGAACGAGACGCAGTCGGGCGGTGACCCGAGCGAGGCACGGGTGCACCTCGACCGCAAGACCGGCCACGTCGCCGTGCTCGTGCCGGAGAAGGACGACGACGGCAACGTCATCGGCGAGTCGGAGGCCACCCCGGACGACTTCGGGCGCATCGCCGCCTTCGCCGCGAAGCAGGTCATCAACCAGCGCCTCCGCGACATCGCGGACGACGCCGTGCTCGGCGAATTCAAGGGCCGCGAGGGCGACATCGTCGCCGGTGTGATCCAGCAGGGGCCCAACCCGAAGATGGTGCACGTCGACCTCGGCACGATCGAGGCGATCATGCCCCCGGAGGAGCAGGTGCCGGGCGAGCAGTACCCCCACGGGTCTCGGATCCGGGTCTACGTGACGAGCGTGTCGAAGGGGCTCAAGGGGCCGTCGATCACGGTGTCTCGCACTCATCCGTCGCTCGTCCGGAAGCTGTTCGCGCTCGAGGTGCCCGAGATCGCGTCGGGCCTCGTCGAGATCGTGTCGCTCGCGCGCGAGGCCGGGCACCGCACGAAGATCGCCGTCCGCGCGACGGACCCGGCGATCAACGCCAAGGGCGCGTGCATCGGCGAGATGGGTCGCCGCGTCCGCGCCGTCACCGAGGAGCTCGGTAGCGAGAAGATCGACATCGTCGACTACTCGCCCGACCTGGCGACCTTCGTCGGTAACGCCCTGTCACCGGCCAAGGTCACGTCGACCTTCGTCCTCGACCAGAGCATCAAGGCCGTGCGCGCCCTCGTGCCCGACTACCAGTTGTCGCTCGCGATCGGCAAGGAGGGGCAGAACGCGCGCCTCGCCGCGAAGCTCACGGGCGCGAAGATCGACATCCAGCCGGACTCGATCCTCGACGAATAGAAGTGTCCGGGTGGATGTCGATCTTCGCGCATTCGAGCGGACGCGCCAGCGTTCGAGCGAATGTCCGCGGTACGGTCATCCAGCCGGACTCGATCCTCGACGAGTAGGGGAACCCATGCGTCACCGCCGTTCGCCCGGGGCGTGATGGTGCGATCAGGTGGGGCGCCGGGGGAGGTGTAGGATGGAACCTGTCAGAACGTGCGTCGGATGCCGTTCGCGCGCCAACAGGTCCACTCTCGTGAGGCTTGTCGTCAGGGACTCGGAGATCGTCGTCGACGATCGTGCCGTCCTCCCGGGACGTGGGGCGTGGCTGCATCCCGACATCGAGTGCTTCCGACTCGCCGAGAAGAAGCGGGCTTTCGCCCGGGCCTTCCGCGTGCGGACAGCGCTCGACACGAACTCACTAGAGAACAGGCTGAACGGCTAATGGACAACTGATGAGCGGCTCGAAATGAGACCCGTCACCAACTAACGGTCCCCCCTGCCTGGGGAGACCCAGACAGGAGAGAAGTGGCTGCCAAACCACGCGTACACGAGATCGCATCCGAACTCGGTGTAGACAGCAAGGTCGCCCTCGCGAAGCTCAAGGAATTGGGCGAGTTCGTGAAGGGACCGTCCTCGAGCATCGAACCCCCCGTCGCGCGCAAGCTGCGCGCGGCACTGGCCGACGCGGCCCCGGCATCGCCGGCGCCCTCGGCCTCCAAGCCCTCGACGG
>CAKTZW010000618.1 GCA_934636065.1 uncultured Labedella sp. | reverse complement strand
AACCGGGCGGCCCGCAAGCGCTCGCCCTCGTCGACGGCGTCCCGGTCGTGTGCTTCCCGGGCAACCCCGTGAGCACCCAGTTGTCCTTCGAGGTGTTCGTCGCGCCCCTGTTGCGCGCGGCCGCCGGGAGACCCCGGCGGGTGGCGGTTCCGCGGCGCCTCGAGGAGGACGTCCGCTCGGTTGCGGGCAAGCGGCAGTTCCTCCGCGGGCGCAGCCACGGCGAATCGGTGCGACTCGTGTCGGGCGCGGGTTCCCACCTCGTCGCCGGGATGGCCGCGGCCGACGTCCTCGTGATCGTCCCCGAGCACATCATCGAGCTCCGCGCCGGCGACACCGTCGAGACCTGGGCGCTGTGACAGCATGAACGACATGACCGACGCTCCCTCGAATCCGCTGACGCACCTCGACGCCGACGGACGGGCGCGCATGGTCGACGTCGGCGGCAAGGACGTCACGGCCCGCACCGCCACGGCCTCCGCCCGGTTCCTCACCCGGCCGGACGTCGTCGCCCTCGTCCGCGCCGACGACCTCCCCAAGGCCGACGTCCTCGCGACCGCGCGGATCGCCGGCATCCAGGGAGCGAAGCGGACGAGCGAGCTCATCCCGCTGTGCCATCCGATCGCCCTCACGTCGGTCTCGGTCGACTTCGAGTTCGACGAGGCGGCCATCCTCGTCACCGCGACCGCGAAGACGACCGGCCGGACCGGCGTCGAGATGGAGGCGCTCACCGCGGTCGCGATCGCCGGGCTCACCCTGCACGACATGGTGAAGGCCGTCGATCCCGAGGCGATCCTCGACGACCTCAAGCTCGTCGAGAAGACGGGCGGCAAGCGCGGACACTGGACACGCGCCGCGGTGCGGCCGGGCACGGCGGCGGTCCTCGTCGCCTCGACGGCGGGAGCCGCCGGTACCCGCGTCGACACGACGGGACCGCTCATCGCCGACTGGCTGACCCGACGGGGCTACACCGTCGACGGCGTCGAGGTCGTCGCCGACGCCGACGTGTCCGCCGTGCTCGACCGGCTGGTCGCGACGTCCCCCGCCGTCCTCATCACGACGGGCGGGACCGGGATGTCGCCGAGCGACCGCACGCCCGAGGCGACGCGGCGCATCCTCGACCGCGAGCTCCCCGGGGTCGCCGAGGCGATCCGGTCCGCCGGTCTCGCGTCGACGCCCACCGCGGCCCTCAGCCGCGGGCTCGCCGGGACCTCCGGCAGCACCGTCGTCGTCAACCTGCCGGGATCGAGCGGCGGCGTGAGGGACGGGCTCGGCGTCCTCGACGGGCTGCTCGACCACCTCGTCGCACAGATCGCCGGCGGCGGCGCGCATGTGTGACGCGCTCGCACTGATCAGCGCCGTCGACATCGACGTGGCCGCGGTCGAGCGCGCCGTGCTCACCGACCACGACGGCGCGCTCGTGACGTTCCGCGGCATCGTGCGGGACCACGATCACGGCGAGTCCGTCTCGGCGCTCGACTACCAGGCGCATCCCGATGCCGCGCGCTTCCTCGCCGAGTGCTGCGAGACGATCACGCGGGAGACCGGCGTCCGGGTCGCGGCCGTGCACCGTGTCGGGTCCCTCGTCGTCGGGGACACCGCCCTCGTCGCAGCCGCAGCGGCGGCGCACCGCCACGAGGCCTTCGAGGCGTGCGAGCGCCTCGTCGATCTCATCAAGCAGACCGTCCCGATCTGGAAGCGGCAGCACCTCGCCGACGGCGCGACGGAGTGGGTCGGCCTCTAGTCGTCCCCGGCGGCGAACGGAGCAGCGGCGTTCAGCCGCCCGCGAAGGGCGGCAGGACGTCGACGCGCTCGCCGAGCGACCGCGCGTCGTCGCGGCTCACGAC
>CAKTZW010000617.1 GCA_934636065.1 uncultured Labedella sp. | reverse complement strand
CGTCGGGGAGCAGCTCCGCTCCCGTGACCGGGCCGACTCCCGCGTGGTGGACTTCCTCACCGCAGCGTCCGGCGTCGTGACGGTCGACTCCACCCACCTCGACTTCGACCAGACCGTCGACGCCGTGCTCGAGGTGATCGCGCGCGAAACGACAAGGACCTCCCATGGCTGACGACTACGACGAGCCCGACACCACCGACGACGGCCTCGCGGAGAAGCTCGAGGGCCTCGACGACGAGCTCGCGGCGTCCCGGACGGCCGCGCTGCGCAGCGGTCTCGCGGAGTACGACCTCGACGAGGAGGACCTCGCCGTCCTCGACGCCGTCTCCGACGACCCCGACGCCATCCGGTACCTCCCGGCTCTGCCGGTCGTCGCGATCGTGGGACGCCCGAACGTCGGCAAGTCGGCCCTCGTGAACCGCATCCTCGGACGCCGCGAGGCCGTCGTCGAGGACACCCCGGGCGTGACGCGCGACCGCGTCTCGTACCGCGCCGAGTGGAACACGCGCTTCTTCACCCTCGTCGACACCGGCGGCTGGGAGCCCGACGCGCGCGGAATCGACGCGTCGGTCGCCGCCCAGGCCGAGGTCGCGATCGACCTCTCCGACCTCGTGCTGTTCGTCGTCGACGCGAACGTCGGCGCCACGAGCACCGACGAGCAGGTCGTCCGCTTGCTGCGCCGCGCGGGCAAGCCCACGTTCCTCGTCGCGAACAAGGTCGACGACGTGCGCCAGGAGCCGAACATCGCGGAGCTGTGGTCGCTCGGCCTCGGCGAGCCGCGCCCGGTGTCCGCGCTGCACGGCCGCGGCGTCGCCGACCTCCTCGACGAGATCATGAAGACCCTCCCAGAGGTGTCCGCCGTGGCGAAGGAGGAGGTCGGGGGACCGCGCCGCGTGGCGATCCTCGGCCGTCCGAACGTCGGCAAGTCGAGCCTGCTCAACAAGGCGGCGGGCGAGGAGCGCGTCGTCGTCAACGAGCTCTCGGGCACGACCCGGGATCCGGTCGACGAGCAGGTCGAGATCGCGGGCAAGTTCTGGCGCTTCGTCGACACGGCGGGCATCAGGCGTCGCGTCCACCTGCAGCAGGGAGCGGACTTCTACGCGTCGCTCCGCACGTCGGCCGCGCTCGAGAAGGCCGAGGTCGCCGTCGTGCTCATCGACGTGACCGAGCCGATCAGCGAGCAGGACGTCCGCATCATCGACCTCGTGCTCGAGTCGGGCCGCGCGCTCGTGCTCGCCTTCAACAAGTGGGATCTCCTCGACGACGAGCGACGCCGCTACCTCGAGCGGGAGATCGAGCAGGACCTCGCGCACGTGTCGTGGGCTCCTCGCGTCAACATCTCCGCTCGCACCGGGCGCCACATGGAGAAGCTCGTCCCCGCGCTCGAGCTCGCGCTGGAGTCGTGGGACACGCGTCTTCCGACGGGCAAGTTCAACGCGTTCCTCGCCGAGCTCGCGCAATCCCACCCGCATCCGCTGCGCGGAGGGAAGCAGCCCCGCATCCTGTTCGGAACGCAGGCGTCGAGCCGGCCGCCCACATTCGTGCTCTTCACGACGGGCTTCCTCGACCCCGGGTACCGCCGCTACATCCAGCGCCGGCTCCGCGAGATCTACGGTTTCGAGGGCACCCCGATCCAGGTCAACATGCGCGTCCGCGAGAAGCGCCAGCGCCGCTCCTGACCCAGACAGCTACACCCGTCCGAGGGCGCCACGTACACGTGGCGCCCTCGTGGCTGAAGGAGCGCCGTCGACCGGCGCCGATGACCGTCGACGGCGTGGCGTCGACGAGAGCGCGCGCCGACCCTGCCCGAATGCGGTGTCGCATGGCCGACCGGGACCTGCTCGACTCT
>CAKTZW010000616.1 GCA_934636065.1 uncultured Labedella sp. | reverse complement strand
GTCACGTCGGAGGGCAGCAGGTCGGGGGTGAATTGGATGCGGTTGACGCGGGAACCGATCGTGGTCCCGAGCGCTCGGGCGAGCATCGTCTTCCCGACGCCCGGCACGTCCTCCAGGAGGAGGTGTCCGCCGGCGAGGACGACGGTGAGCGCCATTCGGACGGCATCCGGCTTCCCGGAGATGACGCTCTCGATGTTCCGCGTGATCTCGCCGGCGAGCGCGTGGACCTCGTCGAAGGACAGGACAGGATGGTCGTCCCGCTGTTCCGGCGCGTGCGTCGTCGTGTCGGTCATGCGCGTCGGATCCGCTGCGCGACCACCGGCGGGACGTAGGGCGACACGTCGCCACCGAGGGCCGCGACCTGCCGGACGAGCGAGCTCGAGACGTGACCGTGTGCCGGGTCGGGCAGGAGGAACACCGTCTCGACGCCCGCGAGGTTCCGGTTGACGATGGCCATGGGGGTCTCGTACGCGACGTCGACCTGCGACCGGATCCCCTTCACGAGGACCTGGGCGCCCACGTCCGTGCAGTAGTCGACGAGGAGTCCCACGCTCCACGACGCCACGACGATGTTGCCGTCGAAGCCGGCATCCGCGACCGACTGCGACAGGAGCGAGACGCGCTCGGCGATGGGGAGCATCGCCTCTTTGGCGGGGTTGTGGACGACGACGACGTGGACCTCGTCCCAGAGTCCGGCCGCGCGTTCGATGACGTCGAGGTGGCCGAGGGTCACCGGATCGAAGGAGCCGGGGATGACGGCGATCCTGTCAGACATTGGGCCAGCATATCCGTCCGCGAGCCACGTCCGGACGGCGGCCGGGGACTCTCTCAGTTCTTCGACAGCGCGGCGCGGGTGTCGTCGTCGAGGCGACGGTCGAGCGCGGCCCGGAGAGCCCCGTGGGACGCCAGCCCGGGGTCCGCTGAGAGGATCTCCAGCGCGGCGGTCCGGGCCCGCTCGATGACGTCCGAGTCGGACACCACGCGCAGCAGCTTGAGGGAGGACCGGCCGCCCGACTGCGCGTTCCCGAGCACGTCGCCCTCGCGACGGAGCTCGAGGTCGACCTGGGCGAGCTCGAAGCCGTCGAGGGTCGCGGCCACGGCCTCGACCCGCTCCCGCGCGATCGACTGCTCGGGAGCGTGCGTCACGAGGAGGCACAGGCCGGGCAGGCCGCCACGGCCGACCCGCCCGCGGAGCTGGTGCAGCTGCGAGACCCCGAAGCGGTCGGCATCGAGGACCACCATCATGGACGCGCCGGGCACGTCGACGCCCACCTCGATGACTGTCGTCGCGACGAGCACGTCGATCTCGCCCGCGGCGAATCCGCGCATGACCCGGTCCTTCTCGTCGGACGTCATGCGCCCGTGCAAGGGTTCGATCGCCCGTCCGGCGAGGGCGGGGTGGCCGCGCAGCTCGGCGAGCACCTCGCTCACCGTCGCGACCGGGGGTCGCTTCCCCTCGTCCTCGGTCGACTCGGTCGCGCCGTCGACCCCCTCGGCACCGTCCTCCACGGCGGGCTGCTCCCCCGGCTCGATCGCGGGGCAGACGACGAAGGCCTGTCGGCCAGCGGCGAGCTCCTCCGACAACCGCTCCCACGCCCGGCGGATCCAGAGCGGTTTCTCGGCGACGGGGACCACGAACGACTCGATCGGCTGTCGACCGGCGGGAAGCTGATGCAGCGCGCTCACGTCGAGGTCGCCGAAGACCGTCATCGCCACCGTGCGCGGGATGGGCGTGGCCGTGAGCACGAGCACGTGGGGCGGCACGGTGCCCTTGCGGCGCAACGCCTCGCGCTGCTCGACCCCGAAGCGGTGCTGCTCGTCGACCACGACGAGCCCGAGGTCGTAGAAC
>CAKTZW010000615.1 GCA_934636065.1 uncultured Labedella sp. | reverse complement strand
GTCCAGGACTCACCCGCCATGAAGACGCGGTTGATCTCGTCGTAGAACGACGCGATGTCCCGGACGCGGCCCCCGTCGATCGTCAGGGTGCGCGAGCCGGCGCCCTTCGAGTCGGCGTCGTTCGACCGCTCGCCCCCGTTCAGCGGGAGTGCTCCGCCGATGCGTGCGCCTCCTCGATGATGGCGAGCACCTCGAGGCTGTCCTTCGGATCGACGGGCAGCGGGCCTTCGCCGCGCACCGCCTCCGCCAGGCCGCGGTAGAACGCGGGGTAGTCGCCCGGCAGGGTCTCGACGGGGTGCTGCTCGTCGCCCGCGCCGATGCGTCCCCAGGCGTCCTCGGGGGTGCGGCCGTAGCGCGGGTCCGTCGGCCGGATCCCCTCGCCGAGCTGCTGCTCCTGCGGGTCCAGGCCGCCCACGACGTATGCCGCGCTCGTGCCACGGACACGGAACCGGTCGGTCGGGAGCGCGCTCACCGTGCTCATCGACAGCCGGGATCGCACGCCCGACTCGTGCGTGATCGAGAGCAGCACGTCGTCGTCGGCCGAGCGGCCCGCGCCACGCGTGTCGATCTCGGCGTGTACCGCGGAGACGGAGCCGAAGAGCTGGATGGCCTGGTCGATGAGGTGCGGGCCGAGGTCGTAGAGGACGCCGCCGCCCTGATCGACGCGGGCCTCCGCCTTCCATCCCGCGCGAAGGGTGGGGCGCCAGCGCTCCATGCGGGACTCGAACGAGAACACCTCCCCGAGCTCTCCCCGCGCCGCGAGGGCGCGCACCGTGAGGAAGTCCCCGTCCCAGCGTCGGTTCTGGAAGACGGACAGGACGGCTCCGCGATCCCGCGCCTCGCGCAGGATCTCACCGCCCTCGGCCGTGCCGACGGCGAAGGGCTTGTCGACGACGACGGCGAGTCCGAGTTCGAGTGCGCGAAGGGCGAGGGGAGCGTGGGAGGCGTTGGACGTCGCGATCACGACGAGGTCGAGGTCGCCCGCGCGCTCGAAGAACTCGTCGGGGTTCTGCACCACCTCGGTCTCCGGGTGGGCGTCGCGGGCGTCGTTCGCTCGGGACGGGTCGCCCGTCACGATCAGGTCGAGTCGGTAGTCCGGGTCCGCCACCAGCAGGGGGGCGTGGAACACCCGCCCCGACAAGCCGTAGCCGATGATCCCAGTCCGTATGTGCTCCGTCACCCCTCCACGCTAGCGCGGTCGCGGCGTTCCCACTGCCCCTCGCCGGCGTCAGACCCTCGCCAGGCATCGAGGATCGAGCCGGAGGGCATCACGAGTCCGAGGTGCAGCGAGATCATCGCGAGCGCGGACCGCTCGAGCTCCTCGTCCGTCCCGCGGACGAGATCGCTCGGCACGCTCACTCGGTAGCCGAGGTTGGATGCATCGAACGCCGTGTTGAGCACGCAGCAGTCCGCCATGATGCCGTCGATCACGACGGCCGTCACGCCCAGCTGCCGCAGCAGGAAGTCGAGGTCCGTGGGGTAGAACGCCGAGAGTCGCTTCTTTCCCGAGACGATCTCATCCTCCGGAGCCACCTCGGTGACGAATTCGGTCCACCGGCTGCCCTCGAGCGCGTGCCCGTCGGCGCCCGGGATCTCGCCGACGTGCTGCGGGAACGTCTGCCGCCACGCGCTGTTGCTCGTGCCTCCGACGTCGTCGACGCCGGAGGCGCGCAGCACCGAGCGCACATGGACGATCCGCACGCCCAGGGCACGGGCTTCGCGATGGAAGGCGTCGAGCCCCGCGACGATCTCGCGACCCCGGGGGGCTGGGCACGGGCAGGCGGGATCCTCGGACAGATGTCCCTCGTGCATATCGATCGAGAGCACCGCCGTGAGGGTGGGGTCGAGCC
>CAKTZW010000614.1 GCA_934636065.1 uncultured Labedella sp. | reverse complement strand
CGATGACCGTGACGTGCTTCCCCGCGTGGGCGACGTCGTTGCGCCGCAGCAGATCCACGATGCCGGCGGGCGTGCACGGCAGCGGAGAGCGGATCTCCCCAGCGACGCCGAGCACGAGGCGCCCGAGGTTGGTCGGATGGAGCCCGTCGGCGTCCTTATCGGGGTCGATCGCCTCGAGGATCTCGTTCTCGTCGATGCCGCCCGGGAGCGGGAGCTGCACGATGTAGCCGGTCACCTCGGGGGCCGCGTTGAGGTCGCGGACGGCCGCGAGGACGTCTTCCCGCGAGGCCGTCGCCGGGAGGTCGACGCGGATGGACTCCACCCCCACCTCGGCGCAGTCGCGGTGCTTCCCCGCGACGTAGCTGCGGGACGCCGGGTCGTCGCCGACGAGGAGCGTCCCGAGTCCCGGGACCACTCCGCGAGCGCGCAGCACGTCCACGCGGTCGCGGAGCTCGGACTTGATCGCGGCGGCGGCCGCGAGGCCGTCGAGCTTCAGTGCCGTCATGCCCGCGCCTACTGCTGGAGGCCGGGGTAGAGCGGGAACGCGTCGGCGAGCGCCGCGACCCGGTCGCGCAGGGCGTCGACGTCGGCGCCCGGGCGCAGCGCGAGGGCGATGACGTCGGCGACCTCGGTGAACTCGGCGTCGCCGAAGCCGCGCGTCGCGAGGGCCGGCGTGCCGATCCGCAGGCCCGACGTGACCATCGGCGGCCGCGGGTCGAACGGGACGGAGTTGCGGTTCACGGTGATGCGCACGTCGTGGAGCACGTCCTCGGCCTGCTTGCCGTCGAGCTCCGAGTTCCGGAGGTCCGCGAGGACGAGGTGGACGTCGGTGCCGCCCGTGAGGACGTCGAGACCCGTGGCCTTCGAGTCCTCCGCCGTGAGCCGGTCGGCGAGGATCCGCGCGCCGCGGATCGTGCGCTCCTGGCGGTCCCGGAAGTCGTCGGACGCCGCGAGCTTGAAGGCCGTGGCCTTGGCCGCGATGACGTGCATGAGCGGGCCGCCCTGCTGACCGGGGAAGACGTTGGAGTTGAGCTTCTTCGCGAGGTCGGGCTCGTTGGTGAGGATGAAGCCCGAGCGGGGGCCGCCGATCGTCTTGTGCACCGTCGAGGAGACGACGTGCGCGTGCGGGACGGGCGAGGGGTGGAGCCCGGCGGCCACGAGGCCGGCGAAGTGCGCCATGTCGACCCAGAGCGTCGCTCCGACCTCGTCGGCGATCTCGCGGAACAGGGCGAAGTCGAGCTGGCGCGGGTAGGCGGACCAGCCGGCGATGATGACGCGCGGCTTGTGCTCGCGGGCCTTGGCGCGGACGTCCTCCATGTCGACGAGCATGGTGTCGGCGTCGACCCCGTAGGCGACGGCGTTGTAGAGCTTGCCCGAGAAGTTGAGCTTCATGCCGTGGGTGAGGTGGCCGCCGTGCGAGAGTTCGAGGCCGAGGATCGTGTCGCCGGGCTGCGCGATCGCGGAGAGGACGGCGGCGTTGGCGCTCGCGCCGGAGTGCGGCTGGACGTTGGCGTACGCGGCGCCGAAGAGGCTCTTCGCCCGCTCGATCGCGAGCGACTCGGCGATGTCGACGAACTCGCAGCCGCCGTAGTAGCGGCGGCCGGGGTAGCCCTCCGCGTACTTGTTCGTGAGGACGGAGCCCTGCGACTGCAGCACGGAGACCGGGACGAAGTTCTCGCTCGCGATCATCTCGAGGTAGTCGCGCTGCCGGCCGAGCTCCTGCTCGAGGACGGCGGCGATCTCAGGGTCGACCTCGCTCAACGGGGCGTTGAACAGGTCCTGGGAGGTGGGGACGGATGTGTCGGTCATCGAACTGACTCCTTCTGACAGCGGCGGACGTGAGGGTTCTC
>CAKTZW010000613.1 GCA_934636065.1 uncultured Labedella sp. | reverse complement strand
TCCGTGGCCGTGAGGTCCCACTTCTGCGCGAGGGAGAGCTCGGGCAGGAGCTCGGACACGTCCGGTCCGATCATGTGCGCGCCGAGCAGTTCGCCGTACTCCGCGTCCGCGACGAGCTTCACGAACCCGGTGGGCTCGCCGAGCCCGTGCGCCTTGCCGTTCGCCATGAACGGGAACGACGTCACCTTGACGTCGTGACCCTCGTCGCGCGCCTGCTGCTCGGTGAGACCGAAGCTCGCGACCTGCGGCTGGCAGAACGTCGCGCGCGGCATCATCCGGTAGTCGCCGAGCTCCTGCGTCTCCGCGTCCGCGATCGTCTCGGCCGCGACGACACCCTGCGCCTCCGCCACGTGCGCGAGCTGCAGCTTCGCCGTCACGTCGCCGATCGCGAAGATGTGCGGGACGTTGGTACGCATGCGACCATCGATCGCGATGGCGCCGCGCTCGGTGAGCTGCACGCCCGTCTTGTCGAGGCCGTAGCCCTCGACCCGCGGAGCGAAGCCGACGGACATGAGCACCTTGTCGGCCGTGAGGCTCCCCGTCGAGCCGTCCTTCGCGGTGTACGCGACGGTGACCTGGGAACCCTCGTCCGTCACCGTCTCGACCTTGGTGGAGGTGAGGATCGGGATGCCGAGGCTCTTGTACTGCTTCGTGATCTCCTTCGAGACGTCGGCGTCCTCGTTCGGCAGCGCACGGTCGAGGAACTCGACGATCGTGACCTCGACGCCGTAGTTGCGCATGACGTAGGCGAACTCCATGCCGATCGCGCCGGCGCCGACGATGACGATCGAGGAGGGCAGCTCACGCTCGAGGATCTGCGACTCGTAGGTCACGACGTTGTCGCTGAGCTGCACGCCCGGCAGCAGGCGCACGACGGAGCCCGTCGCGATGATGACGTTGTCGAAGGAGATCGACGTCGTCTCGCCGCTCGAGAGCGCGACGGAGAGCGAGTGGTCGTCGAGGAAGGTCCCGCGACCGTCGAACTCGGTGATCTTGTTCTTCCGCATGAGGAAGTGGACGCCCTTGACGCGGCCGTCCGCGACGGTGCGGCTGCGGTCGAAGGCGACGCCGTAGTCGAACGAGACGTCGCCGCTCATGCCGAAGGTCTTGGCCTGGTGCGTGAAGATGTGGGCGAGCTCCGCGTTGCGCAGGAGGGCCTTCGACGGGATGCACCCGACGTTGAGGCAGACACCGCCCCAGTACTTCTCCTCGACGATCGCCACGGACTTCCCGAGCTGAGCCGCGCGGATCGCCGCGACGTAACCGCCGGGTCCCGCTCCGAGGACGACGACGTCGAAATGCTGATCGGTCATAGTGAGTGCCTCCCGCTGGAACTGTCTCCCACAACTCTATTCGCGTGCGGACGGTGACAGGTCACGCGAGCAGCTCGCGGATGTCGTCGGCGTCGAGGGCGTTGCCGAAGACATCGCCGTCGTCGAGCACCGAATCGAACAGGCGCGCCTTGCGCTCCTTGAGCGCCATCACCTTCTCCTCGATCGTCCCGGCGGCGATGAGCCGATACACGACGACGTTGTTCTCCTGCCCGATCCGGTGCGTGCGGTCGATCGCCTGCTCCTCGCTCGCCGGGTTCCACCACGGATCCAGCAGGAAGACGTAGTCGGCCTCCGTGAGCGTCAAGCCGAAGCCCCCGGCCTTGAGGCTGATGAGGAAGACGGGAGCACTCCCCGACCGGAACTCCTCGACGACCCCCGCACGGTCCCGCGTCGATCCCTCGAGCGTCACCGTCGCGACGCCCTCGGCGGTCAGCCGGGCGCGGACGCGGTCGAGGTAGCTCGTGAACTGACTGAAGACGAGGGCCCGATGCCCCTCGGCGACGACCTCGCGCACGTG
>CAKTZW010000612.1 GCA_934636065.1 uncultured Labedella sp. | reverse complement strand
GAGCTGGGCGCGGCTCGACCGGGTGTTCCGCGTCCACGCCGGCAGTGTCCGTCGCGAGGCGTCGTTCGTCCCCGAGGTGACCTACCGCCGCGTCGCCTCGGCGCTCGCGGGCCGGTACGGCTGGACGGTCGGCTGAGGAGGGGCTCGAGTCGGGGCGTTCCGCGGTTCGACACCGTTTCTGGTGGGCGATACCGGACTCGAACCGATGACCTCTTCCGTGTGAAGGAAGCGCGCTACCAACTGCGCCAATCGCCCCTGCGGCTCTCGTCGGGCCGCGGTACACGATCCTATCTGACCCGAAGCCGCTCGCGCGAACCGGCCCGCAGGACCCCCTCCCACCTTCGTCAATTGCGTACGCAACTGCCGTCCGCGGGTGAAATCACACCCGCGGTTCGTAGTTGCGTACGCAATCGCCCGGGAGGGAGGGGCGGAGGAGGTGACGAAAGCGGGGGACCGGCGGGCAGGAATGCCGGCGATCCACCGGCGGCGTGTCCCGGTTTGGACTTGCGGTTCGGTTTCGGTTAGAGTTCCTAGGCACCCGGAAACGGGAGCGAAATGCGGATGTGGCGCAGTGGTAGCGCATCACCTTGCCAAGGTGAGGGTCGCGAGTTCGAATCTCGTCATCCGCTCGAGTGTTGGTGGTCGGCTCCGGCTGATCGCGGCATGTGGGCAACCACACGCGGTGGCGTGGCCGAGAGGCGAGGCAGCGGCCTGCAAAGCCGTCCACACGGGTTCGAATCCCGTCGCCACCTCAATCATCAGGATCAAAACACGCTTCCGGATGCATCAAGATCTAATTCAACAACATGGGCGATTGGCGCAGCGGTAGCGCGCTTCCCTGACACGGAAGAGGTCACTGGTTCGATCCCAGTATCGCCCACACAGCACGAAGGCCCCCGGAGTTCGACTCCGGGGGCCTTCGTCGTGCCGCCCTGACCGCGAGTGCGATCGAGAGCGTCAGCGCGGCTGGGCGGGGTTCGTCGGATCGCCGTGCGACGGCGGGTTCATCGGCGGACCGGAGGTGGCGGGGGAGACCGGCGACCCCGTCGACCCCTGCTGCACCTCGGGAAGGTCCGTCGGGACGCTTTCGCTCGGCTCCGCACCGTCGCGCAGCGCGGCGAGACGATGCTCGAGGACCTGGACGACGGGCAGTCGATCGCCGTGCTCCCGCTCGTAGGTGAGCACGTCGGTGAGTTGCTGCTCGTCGAGAGCGGCGATCCGCGTCGGCAGCATCCCGATGGGGATGTGGTCGAAGTCGGGCAGCGCGAGGTCGCGTCGGTCGGGTGAGTCGGTCATGGGCTCCTCCTTCGGTCGTCGGACTCCCACGATGACGCGGCTGGATCCGGGGCCTCAACAGCTTGCTTCCAGGGCCTGCGCGTCGTATCCGCCCGGAGCGAGCGCGTCCCGCCACGGCGATAGAGTGAAGTACCCAGTCCACGACTCGAAGGAACAGCTGTGTCAGACGGTTTCGCCAGGTTCACCGACCGTTCCGTTGTCGCCATGCGCGTCAACGGCGAGCTCAAGGACCTCGCGACGACGATCACGGACACGGACGTCGTCGAGCCGGTGACCATCGACTCCGCCAACGGCCTCGACATCCTCCGCCACTCCGCAGCGCACGTCCTCGCGCAGGCCGTCCAGCGCATCAACCCGGAGGCGAAGCTCGGCATCGGCCCGCCCGTCACCGACGGCTTCTACTACGACTTCGACGTCGCCGAGCCCTTCACGACCGAGGACTTCAAGCCGCTGCAGAAGGAGATGGACCGCATCATCCGGCAGGGTCAGCGCTTCGTCCGCCGTGTCGTGACGGAGGACGAGGCACGCGCCGAGCTGGCGGGCGAGCCGTACAAGCT
>CAKTZW010000611.1 GCA_934636065.1 uncultured Labedella sp. | reverse complement strand
GAGGGAGCCGAGCGACTTCTGGATCGCGAGGGACTGCGTGATGATGTCCATGCAGTAGTCCTCGTTCTCCACCATCTTCTCGAGACCGCGCATCTGCCCCTCGAGGATGCGGATGCGGTGGAGGGCGCGCTTCTTGATGTCTGCGATCACGCGCTCAGGATACCTCCCCGGGGTGTGTCGCCCGCCGGGGAACGAGGTCAGTTCTTGCGGAGCAGGTGCATCGGGATGAAGAGCGCGAGGCTCACCACGAGCACGCCGGCGATGAAGATGGCGATCTCGAATCCGGGCACGAGGAACGCGAGCGCGAAAAGGTACATTCCGGCGAGGAATAGCAGGATGGAGATCGCGAAGGCCATGCGTCCATCCTAGCGGCACGCCGACGGTCAGACGATGCGGGCGCCCGACGCGTCCCAGAAGGTGAACTCGGGGCGGCGCTGCGCGAGTTCGCGGAGGGCGACGGAACCCTCCGGCGTCGTCGGCGGCCACGTCCACCAGGCGATCTCCGGCACCACCGAGCTGCCCGCCTCGAACAGTTCGAGCTCGACCCCGGTCCCCCGTTGTCGCCCCGGGACCTCGACGCTCACGATGCGTCCGGGGCCCTGGATCGTCAGGAACTGGAGGAGCGCCCCGGTCTTGTCGTCGCGCACGATGAACTCCCGGCTTCCGGGGAGGTCTGCCGGGATCTCGGTGACGTCGAAGCGCGCTGAGGCCTCGCTCGAGAAGCTGCGCCAGAGGCTCCGTCCGAAGAGCGCGACGAGGATGACGAGCATGAGAGCGATGAAGATGAACCACATGGTCTGGCCGCCGGGGAGCAGGTCGTACACCGTGTGTTCGCCTCCTTCACGCGTTCTCGGGTCGGGAGTGCGCCGCATTCGCGCACCGGCGTCCAGCCTACGTCCGCATCCGGCGCGTAGCCTGTGAGACGGCCTCCGCCGCGAGCGGGAATCACGGGCGGCCCGGCGCTGTTGGAGTTCGTGTGGGAGCGGCATGCGCACGCCCGTCCGAGCGGTCGACCGGCCGCATCGGAGCACCGAGGAAGAGGAGAACCCATGGCGACCATCGATCTGACGGAGGAGACCTTCGGCGCGACGGTCGAGGACAACGGCATCGTCCTCGTCGACTTCTGGGCGGCGTGGTGCGGACCGTGTCGGCAGTTCGCCCCCACCTTCTCGGCGGCCTCCGAGAAGCACCCGTCCGTGGTGTTCGGCAAGGTCGACACCGAGGCGGAGCAGCGACTCGCCGGTGCGGCCGGGATCACCTCCATCCCGACGCTCATGGGGTTCCGTGACGGCATCCTCGTGTTCTCGCAGCCCGGAGCCCTGCCCCCGGCCGCGCTCGAGCAGCTCGTCACCGCGATCGAGGACCTCGACATGGACGACGTGCGGCGTCGCCTCGCCGAGGCGGAGTCGGCACCGGCCGAGTGATCTGACGCCGGGCGGTCGGGCCGGGCGGTCAGGCCAGGACGGACTCGGCCTCCGCCTCGGCCTCGGCCAGGATCGTCTCGGCCGGCACGTGGTCGAGACCGAGCGCCGCGGCGACCCCAGCGTTCGTGACACGACCGGCGTGGACGTTGAGGCCCTTTCGGAGCGCCTCGTCGTCGGCGAGCGCCCGGCGCCAGCCCTTGTCGGCGAGAGCGAGGGCGTACGGCAGGGTCGCATTCGTGAGCGCGCGAGTCGAGGTCTCGGGGACGGCCCCCGGCATGTTGGCGACGCAGTAGTAGATCGAGTCGTGGACCGCGAACGTCGGCGAGTCGTGCGTCGTCGGTCGCGATCCCTCGAAGCAGCCGCCCTGGTCGATGGCGATGTCGACGAGGACGGACCCGGGCTTCATCGACGCCACCATCTCGTCGGTCA
>CAKTZW010000610.1 GCA_934636065.1 uncultured Labedella sp. | reverse complement strand
GGCACCGCCTGTCCGCCGACGATGACCGCGTCGAGCGCGGCGAGCGCCGCGCTCCCGGCCGCATCGTCGAGGAGCCGCGCGACCTGCGCGGGGACGAGAGCGGAGTAGCTCCGGGCGTCGCGATCGCGCACCTGTCGGACCGCCGCAGCGAAGGCGGCGGGCTCGAAGCGTGCTCCGACCGGCAGGACGGGCTCCGTCCCGCTCACGAGCGAGCGCACGAGCACCTGCACGCCCGCGACGTAGTGCGCCGGCATGGCGAGAACCCAGCCGCCAGGGCCGCCGAGGGCGGCGTTGCTGGCACGCGCGCTTGTGAGGAGCGCGGCGACGGAGAGCGCCACGCGCTTCGGATAGCCGCTCGATCCCGAGGTCGCGATCACGACGGCGACCTCGTCGGGGACCTCTTCCTCGTCGTCGGGCTGCCGGCCCGAGCCATCCGGGCGGGATCCGTCGGCGCCGGTGGAGAGGCTTCGACCGACCGCCGGCACCGGCTGGACCGCGGGCCCGCTCCCGTCGAGCGCTCGCGCGAGAGCCCGCAGCAGGAGCACCGGATCGTCAGCGGGGACCCGCTGGAGCGGCCGGGTCATGAGGTGTGCGGCCGGAGCGTCAGTAGTGCCACGGGAACGGCGACCAATCGGGCTCCCGCTTCTGCAGGAAGGAGTCGCGGCCCTCGACCGCCTCGTCGGTGCCGTACGCGAGCCGCGTCGCCTCCCCCGCGAACACCTGCTGACCGACGAGGCCGTCGTCGACGGCGTTGAAGGCGAACTTCAGCATCCGGATCGCTGTGGGCGACTTACCGAGGATCGTGCGTGCCCACGCGATCGCGGTGCTCTCGAGCTCGGCGTGCGGCACGGCGGCGTTGATGGCGCCCGTCGCGAGCGCGCGTTCCGCCGAGTACTCCTCCGCGAGGAAGAACACCTCGCGCGCGAACTTCTGACCCACCTGTCGAGCGAAGTAGGCGCTGCCGTACCCCGCGTCGAACGACCCGACGTCGGCGTCGGTCTGCTTGAAGCGGCCGTGCTCGACGCTCGCGATCGTGAGGTCGCACACGACGTGGAGGGAGTGACCGCCACCGGCCGCCCACCCCGGTACGACCGCCATGACGACCTTCGGCATGAAGCGGATGAGCCGCTGCACCTCGAGGATGTGGAGGCGGCCGGAGCGCGCCGGCTCGACGGTCTCCGAGGTGTCGCCGTCGGCGTACCGGTAGCCGTCGCGGCCGCGGATCCGCTGGTCGCCGCCGGAGCAGAACGCCCAACCGCCGTCCTTCGGGCTCGGCCCGTTCCCTGTGAGCAGGACGACGCCGATGCGCGGGTTCTGCCGGGCGTCGTCGAGGGCGCGCGCGAGCTCGTCGACCGTGCGTGGCCGGAACGCGTTGCGGACCTCGGGACGGTCGAACGCGACGCGCGCGATGCGACCGTCGAGCGAATGGTGGTACGTGATGTCCGCGAGATCACCGAAGCCGGGGGCTTCCGTCCAGACGGATTCGTCGAAGAGCTCGGAGACGGTCATGACCTCCATGCTATTCGGCCGCGCCGGCCATCAGCCGTCCTCGGCACAGCCGTCCTCGGCAGCGCCGCGCCTCTCCTCAGAACGACTCGAGGATGCCGCGCACGAAGAAGAGGGGCATGGGCGACAGGATGAGCGACACCCAGACGGCGAGGCCCGGCCGTGCGGCGGAGGGTGTGAGTGCCGCCGCACGGCGGCGGACCACGAGCAGAAGGGCCCACACGATGAGCGCGACCTGCGCGACGGCAGTGACGACGATCCCGACCGCGAAGCCGCTGCTCTCCGCGGCTCCATCGCCGAAGTTCCCGCCGAGCACGAGAGCCGCCATGACGAGTCCGAGGACCAGCGC
>CAKTZW010000609.1 GCA_934636065.1 uncultured Labedella sp. | reverse complement strand
CTGCCCGTCGAACACGGCGCCGAAGAACACGCCGATGCCCACCGAGTACGACGCCCAGATCAGGGCGGCGAGTCCCGCCGTCACCGCGAAACGCCCGCGCGGGTACCGCGTCGACCCGGCCACGAAGTTCACCGCCACCCGGCCGCCGGGGATGAACCGTCCGGTCACGATGTAGAGGCCGCCTCGCCGGGCGAGGGCGCGGCGCGCCCACTCGACGGCGCGCGCGACCCGCGGCCGACGCAGCCACGCCCAACGCTCGGCGCCCACCCGTCGGCCGAGGTGGAAGACGAGGTGATCGCCGATCCACGCGGCCGCGGCGGCCACGAGGACCAGCGCCCACAGCGGCGGCCCGCTCGCGCCTCCCGCCGCCGACGCCGCGACACCCGTCGCCCCTCCGGCCGCCGACGAGACCGACACCGTCGCCACGGCGATGAGCACGGATTCGCTCGGCACCACGGGGAACACGGCGTCCACGAGGCACACCGCGGCGACGATGAGGAGGAGGTACGGCAGCCCGACGCTCGCCATGACGAGGTCCTCGATCGCGGCGGACAGGCCGGCGATCAGATCGCCGATCGCGCCCATGTCCACCTCCCGTCTCCGGCCGGCGCTCGGGACACCGGCTCCGACGGCGTCCACCCTGCCTCGGCCGGGTGAACGGACGGTGCCGCGGCGACGCGCCGTTGGCCTAGTGCGACGGTGGCGGCACGGCGGGGCCGGACGAATACGCCGCAGGTAGGGGTCGATCGGCCCCGTGGGGTGATGTGCCGTCGGCCACCTGCTTCGTAGCGTCGAACCATCACCACTCGGACGACCATCCGCCGCCCGGGTCCGCTCGACCCCCCAGGAGCCGTCATGTCCACCATCACCGCCGCGCCGCCCATCACCGCCGCGCCGCCCATCACCGCCGTGCCCGTCGACAGCCCCGTGCCCGTCGACAGCCCTGCGGGGCTCGCGAGCCCCACATCGCTTCCGTCCGTCTCGATCGTCATCCCCGCCTACAACGAGGAGGCGGTGATCGAGCGGTGCGTGCGCGCGGCTCTCGATCAGTCCGTCCCCGCTCGCGAGATCATCGTCGTCGACAACCGCTCGTCGGATCGGACGGCGGCGATCGTGCGCCGGATGGCGGCGGAACCGGGCGGCGAGCGCCTCCGCCTCGTCCGGCAGGACACGACCCAGGGGCTCGTGCCGACGCGGAACGCGGGGTTCGAGGCGGCGACGGGCGCGGTCCTCGGCCGCATCGACGCCGACTCCGTCGTCGACCACGAGTGGACCCGCCGCGTCGCCGAGAGCATGCTCGACCCCGAGGTCGGAGCGGTGACGGGCCCCGTCTCCTACTACGACCTCCCGCACCCCGGGTGGGGCGGCCGGGCGGACGACCTCGCCCGCCGCACCTTCCGTCACCTCGGCACGCGCTACCCCTTCCTCTACGGCAGCAACATGGCGATCCGTGCGTCGGCCTGGCGACGCATCGAGGCGGACACGTGCCGCGATGAGGAGGACCGGCTCCACGAGGACATCGACCTCGCCGTCCACCTCTTCGAGGCGGGGATCCGCGCGGCGTACGAGCCCACGATGCGCGCCGGGGTCTCCGCCCGCCGGCTCGACAGCGCTCCCGCCGACTTCCGCGACTACACCAAGCGCTTCGAGCGCACCTACGCGGCCCACGGCATCGACTTCTGGTACCTCAAGGCGCCCCAGCTGCTCCTCGAGTCCCTCTACTGGCCGCTCCGGTGGGGTCGTCGCCTGCGGCTCACGCCGTCGGGATGGCTCGCGTGACCAGCGCAACACCGGAACCGGCCGAGCACCCGCACCCGCAACCGCAAGTCACACACACCGAGGAGAACACCATGACC
>CAKTZW010000608.1 GCA_934636065.1 uncultured Labedella sp. | reverse complement strand
GCCCGAAGCCGTCCCAGTCATCGGAGATCACGAGGCCCGGTTGCGCGGTGCGGACGAGGGCGGTGACGGCGGTGCCGTCGAGGTCGGCCGTGACGTCCGTCCACTCGGCGAAGATGCTGCCGGTCGTGTAGAACTTGCGACCGTTCAGCACGAGACGATCGCCGCGACGCTCGAGGCGGGTTTGCGACGTGCCGAGCGCGCCGGAGCCCGTCTCGCTCCACGCGTTGCCGACGATCTCGCCCGCGACGAAGCGTCGCAACCAGGCGTCGCGCTCGCCGCCGGCAGCGGCCTGCAGACGGTCCTCGACGAACGCGATGTGGCCGCGGAAGATCTGGGGCAGGTTCGAGTCTGCGGTCGCGAGCTCGACGAGGACCTCGGTGAGCTCGGGGATGGTGAGGCCGTCGCCGCCGAGGTCGACGGGGATGCGGAGCCGACCGAAACCGGCGTCGACGAGCCAGCGGACGGGCTCGTGCGGGAGCACGTGGTCCTGCTCGCGCGCGACGGCGCCCTCCGCGATCCGCTCGAACACGGGGCGGAGTCGGGCGAGCACTGCGTCGAGTCGGGCGGCGTTGGTCGTCTCCGAGGCGGGCCCTTCGACAGGCTCAGGGACCGTGGGGTGGCGGACAGAGGCATCCTCCGTCGTCGCGGGAGCTCCGGTCGCTGAGCTTGTCGAAGGGTCGACAGGCTCAGGGACCGTGGGGTGCGGATCGGAGATCGTGTGGGTCATCGCGCGTGCCTCACGTGTAGAGGGAGATCGGCTGGAGCTCGCCGTTCAGCACGTACGCGCCGACCTCGAGCTTCTTGTAGTCCACGGGGTCGTGGAGGGAGTGCGTGCGCACGTTCCGCCAGAACAGGTCGAGCCCCGTTGAGGCCTTCGCCGAGCTGGACCCGGTGATCTCGAAGATGCGGTTGGAGACCTCGATGCCCACGTCCGTCGACACGACCTTGAGCTTCGCGATCTCGATGGCGAGCTCGCCGCGCAACTCCGCCGTGACACCGTCGCCGAGCGACACGGTCTCGTCGAAGCGCCGACCCGCCCGATCCGCGAGAGCCTCGACGGCCGCGATGGACGACGCGAACTCGCCGACGACGCGCTGCACGAACGGGTCGTTCCGGTAGGAGTCCGCGGTACTGAGGAACCACGCGGCCGGCCGGGCGCGCGTGATGTCGAGTCCCCGCGCGAGCGCGCCCTCCGCCACGCCGAGGTAGAGGTTGCCGAAGGCGAGCTGGATGCCCGGGGTGATGAGCGTGGAGAAGGGCTCCTCCGAGCCGACCCCGAGGACGTCGTCCGGCGTGACGGAGACGTCGGTGAACCGCACCGATCCGCTCGCCGAGAGTCGCTGGCCGAGCGCGTCCCAGTCGCCGAGGTAGTCGACTCCCCCGCGGTCGTGATCGAGCGCGAAGAAGAGGAACCGGCCGTCGAGATCCCCGCCACGCACGATCGCGTTGACGAGGATGACGTCGCCGGCCGATGCGCCGGTGGAGAAGCGCTTCAGCCCGTTGAGGCGATACCCGGCGCCGTCGGGCGTGAGCTCGAGGTTCGGGTCGGTGGGATTGACGGAGTCACCCCAGACCCAGCGGCCCTCGACCGTGCGGCGGAACCACTCGGCCCGCTTGTCCGCGTCCGGCTCGCTGTCGGCGGTGGCCAGCTCCTGGGACAGCTGGGTGCCCCAGTCGTAGTCGGCCGTGTCGAAGCGATTGTTCGGATCGGAGAAGAAGGTGCCCCGCATCCGTGACGGTGACGTGGTAATTACGTGCTCGATAACTCCTGCTTTCACCGATCGGCCAAGCTACTCGGTGTCTTCATCCGGATGCCCGTTGCCGCCAGACAGCACCAAAATTGGAATCACCCCACCGCCCT
>CAKTZW010000607.1 GCA_934636065.1 uncultured Labedella sp. | reverse complement strand
CCCCTTTTGAGCTGCGGCGACGCCGAGGTGGTCCTCAGATTCTAACCGTCGAGCGGTGGCTAGGCTAGGTGCGTGATCGAGAGTGGACGTCTGCCCGAACTTGTGCAAGAACGCATCGACGCCTTCCTCGATTCCCGCTCCTCGATTCTCGCTCCGTTGGGTTCCGACGCCCTGGACTTCGCCGCGATCTCAAGGGAATTTCTCAGGGGTGGCAAGCGCTTCCGAGCCCTGTTCTGCTGGTGGGGATGGCGGGCGTTCCGGTCGGGCGAAGCGCGCTCGGCCGACGACATCGCGTCCGTGGTCTCGGCCGCGGCAGCCCTCGAGATCTTCCACGCCGCTGCCCTCGTGCACGACGACATCATCGACAACTCGGACACCCGCAGGGGCGCTCCCGCCGCGCACGTCCGGTTCGCGGATCGGCACTCGACGTCCTCCTGGCGCGGAATCCCCGACGCCTTCGGGCGATCCGCCGCGATCCTCCTCGGAGACCTCCTGCTCGGGTGGAGCGACGAGCTGCTCGACGAGGCCCTGCTCGCTTCGCCGGATCGTGGCGCCGCGCGAGCGGCCCGACTGGAGTTCAACCGGATGCGCAGCGAGGTGACCGCCGGCCAGTACCTCGACATCCTCGAGGAGCAGGCGTGGGTCGCCCGCTCCGAGGCCGAACAGCTCGAGGCGGCGTGGCGGGTCATCCGCTTCAAGTCCGCGGGCTACAGCATCGAGTCGCCCCTCGTGCTCGGAGCATCGCTCGCCGGCGCCGACCGCGCGCAGGTCGAAGCGATGCGCGCCTTCGGGCTGCCCCTCGGCATCGCTTTCCAGCTCCGCGACGACGTGCTCGGCGTGTTCGGCGACAGCACCGTCACGGGCAAGCCGTCGGGAGACGATCTGCGCGAGGGGAAGCGCACCGTGCTCATCGCGCTGACGCGTTCCGCCCTGTCGGCCTCCCATGCCCGCCTCGTCGACGAGCTCCTCGGCGATCCTCAACTCGACGCGGCCGCCGTCGCCTCGCTGCAGGCGACCATCCGGGACTGCGGTGCGCTCGATCGGGTCGAGGAGCTGATCCGCTCGCACACCGACGAGGCGCTCGCGGCGCTCGATGCCATGCCTATCGACGACGCGGCACGGTCATCGCTGCGCACTCTCGCGACGGCCGTCACCGACCGGCGCGCCTGAGGTCGGCCGGGCGTCGACGGGAGGGCCGTCAGGCGAGGGACTGGGCGACGCGACGCACTTCGGCCTTCCGTCCGGCGAGGAGTGCGTCGACGGGAGGGATCCCGATGGCGTCGTCGACGCCGAGCCGCCCCTCCATCGCCTCGTCGTCGGAGAACCCGATGTCGCTCAGCACGATGAGCGTGCCACGGAGATCGCCGAGCGGCTCGTCCTCGACGAGGAAGACGCTCGGAATCCGCAGGACGCCGTCCCGGCGCACGGCGAGGAGGTGACGGTCCTCCAGGAGTCGGCGCACGCGGCTGGGCGTCAGGCCCAGACGCTCGGCGACGTCCGGAACGGTCAGCCACTCGCGTGAGGAGTACACATCGGTCACGGCACGAGTCTGCCATGCACCGACGACCCCTCCAAGCCCGTCGGATCCCGCCGTTCGGGCAGCGGCGACCGCACCGATCGCCTCGGCGCAAGACGCGAATCACATCAGTCACATGAGTCACGCTCGTTGACTCACGCATCCATCTATGACACGGTAGCCACGTTCTTGACCTACTTTTGGGGGACACGATGGCCGTCATCCGCCGCACCGCGAAGGGGATCCCCTTCGCGCTCGTCGCCGCTCTCGCAGCCGCGCTCCAACCGGCTCCGCCGGCCTCCGCCGAGGTCCGGACGTCTCCGGAACCCCTCGACGGTCTCCGCTC
>CAKTZW010000606.1 GCA_934636065.1 uncultured Labedella sp. | reverse complement strand
GACGGCCCCGACGAGCGGGATGCCGCCGACCAGCGAGCCGACGACGATGATCGCTCCCGTGAGGAGACCGGAGTAGTCGTTCCAGCGGCGGCTCGACGCCTCCCGGCGGCGGAACACCCGGACCTCCGACCGGGTGACTCCGGTCTCGAGGGCGGAGGTGTCCGGCTCCCGACTCACGACGCTGACCCCACGGAGGTCAGCGTAGCCGGTCACTTCAGCGGATCGTGGCCCCAGTTCATGAGGGAATGACGCCAGGGCGTGTCGGTGACGTCGCCGGAGGGCCGCTGCGCCGAATGACGTGCGACGTACCCCGACACCTTCCGCATGTGGGCGAGGTCGTCGTCGGACAACTCGTCCTTCTTCGTGTGGAGCAGCTCGACGATGCGTCGGCCGCTCTCGTGACCCGTCGATTCGGACGAGCCGTCCTTCTTCTGTCCGACGGTCCGCGACTCGTCCGTGTCGAGCCAGTCGTCGAGCTCGGAGGCCGTCATGTTGACGGCGTCGTGGAAGTCGCGCCGGATCTCGTCGGGGTCGTTCGTGGTGTTCTCGCTCATGAGGCGATCCTCGCGTGCGGCGGCTCCGCCCGGGAGGGCCTTGCGGACGCGACGGCGGCGGGCGGGGGTCGCTCCGCGAGCGGCCCGGCGGTCGGTGCGACACTGGGGGAATGGTGGAGATCAGGTACGTCGCGCTCGGGGACAGCTTCACGGAGGGCGTCGGAGACGACCTCCCCGACGGGCGTGTCCGGGGCTGGGCGGATCTCGTGGCGGAGGGACTCGCCGCCGCGGCGGGCGGGCCCGTCCGCTACGCCAACCTCGCGATCCGTGGCCGCCTCCTCGGTCCCATCATCGACGAGCAGCTTCCCGCGGCGCTCGCCCTCGAGCCCACGCTCGTGACGTTCAACGGCGGTGGCAACGACATCCTGCGTCCCCGCAGCGATCCCCGGCTGCTGCTCGACCGGTTGTCGGCCGTCATCGACAGCGTGGCCGCGTCCGGCGCTCAGCTGGTCCTGCTGAGCGGGGCGAACCCCACCGCTGGGCTGCCGATGCAGGCGCGCATCGAGGCGAAGGGCGACCTCCTGAACACTCACGTCGCCGAGCTCGCCCGCGAGCGCGGCGTCCTCTTCGCCGACAACTGGTCGGACCGGGAGCTCGCGCGCTCGCCGTACTGGTCGCGCGACCGGCTCCACCTCGGTCCGGTGGGGCACCACCGCGTGGCGGCCCGGGTCCTCGCGACGCTCGGGTACGAGCATCCCGCCGATTGGATCGTCGACGCTCCCGGAGGCGAGTCGGTCGTGCGGTTCCGCGACGAGCTCGCCTACTACCGCGAGCACGTCGTGCCCTGGATCCAGCGCCGCCTGACCGGTCGGTCCTCCGGCGACGGCCGGGTCGCGAAGTTCGGCAGCTGGACAGACATCGCCCCGCGCGGCTGACGACATCGGTCTCTCGACCAGGAGTGACCCGACGGCCCCTCGCCGCCGGCCGTGCACACGTCGTGCGCGGAAGACCCCGCGGGTGGCGTAGAATAGACGAGTCGGCCAGGTGGGAGCTCGACGATCCGCGGGCATCATTCGCGTTGATCGTCCGGACCACGTGCTCGACGCGTTCAGGCCGACGCGGCTCGCGTCGGGTCCTCGACTGCTCAGGAGGAGCATGCCGTACTCCGGTCACCGACGTTCGTCGGGAAGATCGTCCAGCCGAGCCGTCGCCCGTCACGACGACGACGCGCCGCTCATCCCGATCCTCGCGCGCAAGGTGCGCGAGGTCGAGGCCAAGGCCCAGAAGGGCAAGGTCGGCCCGACCAACCGGGTCAAGTTCCAGGTCATCGCCTTCCTCGTCCGCGAGGAGCGCGCACGGGTCAAGGCCGACC
>CAKTZW010000605.1 GCA_934636065.1 uncultured Labedella sp. | reverse complement strand
GAACTGCGTCATGTAGAGCGTGTAGTAGGCGCCCCGCCGTTCGAGCAGCGTCTCGTGATTGCCCTGCTCGACGATGCGGCCGTTCTCCATGACGAGGATCGTGTCCGCGTCGCGGATGGTGGAGAGCCGGTGCGCGATGACGAACGAGGTGCGGTCCGTACGCAGCGCCGCCATGGCGTGCTGGACGAGCAGCTCGGTGCGCGTGTCGACGGAGGAGGTGGCCTCGTCGAGGATGAGCAGCGACGGCTGCGCGATGAACGCGCGCGCGATGGTGATGAGCTGGCGCTCACCCGCCGAGACCGTTCCGCCGTCGGCGTCGATGACGGTGTCGTAGCCGTCGGGCAGCTGTCGCGCGAACCGGTCGACCATCGTCGCCTTCGCGGCCTCGACGACCTCCTCGTCCGTCGCGTCGAGCCGGCCGTAACGGATGTTCTCGCGGATCGTCCCCTCGAACAGCCAGGCGTCCTGGAGCACCATCCCGACCTGGGACCGCAGTTGCGCGCGCGTGAGCGTCGTGACGTCGGTGCCGTCGAGCAGGATCCGGCCGCCGTTCAGCTCGTAGAAGCGCATCACGAGGTTCACGAGCGTGGTCTTGCCCGCTCCCGTCGGCCCCACGATGGCGACGGTCTGTCCCGGTTGCACGGAGAAGGAGAGGTCCTCGATGAGCGGGGTGTCCTCGGCGTAGCTGAAGGTGACGCCCTCGAACTCCACGTGGCCGACGGAACGGCCCGGCACGGTCGCGGTCGCCTCGTCGGCGCTCTCCTCGTCGGCGTCGAGGAGCTCGAACGTGCGCTCGGCCGACGCGACTCCCGACTGCAGCATGTTCGCCATGCCCGCGAGCTGGCTCACCGGCTGGGAGAACTCGCGCGAGTACTGGATGAACGCTGTCGCGTCGCCGAGGGTCAGCTGCCCGGAGGCGACCCGCAGACCACCGGCGACGGCGATGAGCACGTACGACAGGTAGGACACGAACATCATCGCCGGCATGATCATCCCGGAGACGAACTGGGCGCCGAACGCGGCCTTGTACAGCTTCTCGTTGCGGTCGTCGAACTCCGCGAGCATCTCGCGGTCGCGCCCGAAGACGCGGACGAGCTCGAGGCCCGAGAAGGACTCCTCGATGTGTCCGTTGAGCGAACCCGTGTTCTTCCACTGGGCCGCGAAGAGCTTCTGCGACCGCACCCCGATGACGCCGGCGATGATCGCGGACAGCGGCAGCGAGATGAGGGCGATGAGCGCGAGCTGCCACGAGACGATGAACATCATGGCCGCGATGCCGATGATCGTGAGCACCGACTGGACGAGCTGCGAGAACGCCTGCTGTAGCGCCTGCTGGATGTTGTCGACGTCGTTCGTGACGCGCGACATGATGTCGCCACGCTGCCGGGTGTCGAAGTAGCTGAGCGGGAGGCGGTTGAGCTTCGCCTCGATGTCCTGGCGGAGCCGGAACACGACGCGCATGACGAGGGCGTTGAGGATGAATCCCTGCGCCCACATCAGCGTCGACGCGACGACGTAGAGGAAGAGGACGATGAGGATGAGGCGGCCGAGCTCCGTGAAGTCGATGCCGGCCCCCGGCACGATCTGCGCACGCTCGAGCAGGTCGGCGAAGTCGTCGTTGCCCTCGGCGCGCGCCTGGTCGACGATCCGCGAGAGCGGGACGCCCTCCGGCAGGCCCGCACCGATCACGCCGTTGAAGATCACGTCCATGGCCTGGCCGAGCACCTTCGGGGCGATGACCGTGAGCACGACCGACACGGTGACGAGGGCCACGACGACCCACATCTTGACCTTCTCGGGGGCGAGCAGTCCGAAGAGTCGTTTCGCGGAGGGCCAGAACTGCTGCGCCTTCCGCGGTGGGGGAGTGTCCCCGAAC
>CAKTZW010000604.1 GCA_934636065.1 uncultured Labedella sp. | reverse complement strand
GGCCATGCCGCCCTCCAAGCCGCGCCCCTGCTGGAAGGCTACGCCGGCGACGCGGCGGTGCTCTACGCCGACAACCCGCTCGTTTCCGAAGCGACCCTGCGCCGGCTCCTCGCCCACCGATCCGAGGCCGGCCTGGCCTTGCTGGCGATGCGTCCGGCCGACGCGGGCCGCGCGGAAGGTGTAGCCGTATGAGACGCCGTCGCCCGCGCTGATCGCCTTCGTGGACAGCACGCGCGACCGGAGGGACATGGCGGCGTTCGCCGCCGGGTCGAATCCGTAGACCTCGTCGCGGACGACGCGTGCGCCCGTCAGCGACGCGATCGGCGCGAACGGCGACGCGGCTGTTCCGTCGGACGACGCCCGCCCCAGGATGATCCGGGCGCCGGGCGCGAGCTCGGCGACCCTCGACGCCTCGTCCGGCCGACCGACGAAGAACCGGTCGACGCCCGCCGCCCGGGCCGCCGCGATCACGACGGCGGCCCCGTGACCGTAGGCGTCGGCCGAGACGTCCACGAGCACGGACTCGTCCGACGCCAGCCGGGCGATGTTCGCCTCGAGGTTCTCGACGAGGATGCGCGCCTCCCGCACCGGACCCATGCGACGGCGCCTAGATGGTGCTGAAGACGTGATCGATGTTCGCGAGGATGACGGCCCTCGCCTCGGAGGCGAGCCGGTCGAGCTCGGAGTGCGCCGACGACGCCGACCAGTCGACCCCACGACGCTCGAGAGCCCGGGCGATCAGGAAATCGGTGAGCACGGGGTTGAGCGGAAGCACCGGGCCCTGAACGCGCGTCCCGATCGCATTCGCGACCCGGACGCCGTCCGCCGATCCCGCGGTGCCCGTGACTCCGGCGGTGACCTGCCCGAAGGCGACGGCCCCGTCCTTGCGGACCGTCGTCGTCCGGTGGTCCTCGAAGCCGACGACCGGTCCGACCGGCGACTCGACGACGAGATAGCCGGCATGACGCGATCCGGCGCGGTCCGTCGTGATCGGGAAGACGCCGATGCCGTCGATCGACTCGCGGTCCGGTGTCACGATGCGCTCGCCGAGGACCTCCATGCCGGCCCCGACAGCGAGGAGCGGAACCCCCACAGCGACCCACTCCGAGAGGAGCGGCGCGAGGCGGCGGACATCGCTCAGCACCGAGCGCACCGCTGAGAGGGGGCCGTTGCCGATGACGACGACGTCGGGCCGCTCGGGCTCCGGATCGCCGATGCGGTGATGGCGTACGACCACCTCGGCGCCCGCCCGCTCGAGACGCGTGCGGATCGCGAGCACATTGCCGCTGTCGCCCGTCACGCCGAGTTCGTCGGGGTAGAGCTGCAGGATGACGACGTTCTCGCCGACGACGCTCATCGCGCGATCTCCATGTCGCCCTGACCGACCAGCTTGCGCGCGTACATCATCTGCTCGTAGTTCACGATCCAGGCCTTCCGACCGGAGCCCGGCCGGGGCATCCGGCGCATGATCTCGATCCCCTTCTTGAGATCGGGTTCCACGTGGTGGACGGGGATCCCCGCGTGCTCGAGCCGCAACGCGACCTGCCATCCCTTCGCCCCGGAGATCACGTCGACGTGATCGAGCGCCGAGAAGTCGACGTCGTAGATCCACGAGATGTCCGGCGTCCCCTCGTCGATCGCGAGGAGGACCTGCTCCGGCGGGGTGTCGAACGCGTCGAGATTGAGCTGGAGGCTCGCGCCGTTCTTGAACATGGTGATCTCGACGTCCTCCTGGCCGAACCGGAGCAGCTCACCGCGACCGCCCGCCGGCAGCGCGAGGACCCGCTGGCCTTCGTGGCCGACCGGACGCTGTTCGGCGACCTCGTCGACGAGCCGCGGTTCACCGACGCCTACCGCGACACCCTGGCCTCGTTGCACGA
>CAKTZW010000603.1 GCA_934636065.1 uncultured Labedella sp. | reverse complement strand
GGTACATGCAGTCGGGTCCGATCCGTCGGGGTGGGTGCGCTTCGACGCTACCCGCCACCACCGACGTCCGGCGGTGGTGGCCGTCCCGCGGGGGACGCACCCGCGGCCCCCCTCCGTCAGACGACGAACGGACGTCCGGCGGGGCCGGCGACGCCGAGGCCTGCTCGACTCGCGTGCGTGAGGGCCTCTCCCGCTGATCCGGGGATCAGACCGGCAGCAGGATCGAGAGCGCCAACGTCCACAGGCTGATGAAGGCGAGCATGCCGAGGCTGTACCAGATGGAGGCCCGGAGGATCTCGCTCTCTCGACCCGAGAGACCGACGGCACCCGCCGCGATCGCGATCGATTGCGGCGAGATCACCTTCGCGGCCGCCCCACCGGCGGTGTTCGCGGCCACGAGCAGAGTCGGGTCGACACCGATGCGCCCGGCGGTCGTCGCCTGCAGCTGACCGAACAGCGTGTTGTTGTTCACGACCGAACCGGTGAGGAACACCCCGATCCATCCGATGATGGGGGCGAAGAGGGGGAAGAGCGGACCGGCACTCGCGAGCGCCGTTCCGATGCTCGCGGAGCCGCCCGAGAGGTTGGCGATGTTCGCGAGGACGAGGATCGCGCCGATGAGCACGAGGGCGCGCCAGAGCTCACGCACGGTGACCCGGAACTGCTCGGCGAGCATGTGCGCGGTGAGCGCCTTCGTCGTGGCGAAGGTGACGATGACGGCCAGCAGGATGGCCGTACCGGTGGCGTTGACGGGCGTCCACGACCACGCGTTCGCGACGACGGTGCCTCCCGCGGTGGTGATGGCCCCGGTGACACCCGGGATCGGCACGGTGAGCACCGCCCACGCGAGCGGCCCCTCGGGGGCGAACAGATTCTTGAACCACGGGACACTCCAGACGAACACGAAGGCCGTAAGGATGTAGAACGGGCTCCACGCGGCGACGACCTCACGAGCGGTGTGCTTCTCCAGCTCGGGCGCCTCGGCACCGTCCTCGTGGAAGACGTGCTTCGGCTGCCAGACCGAGCGGAGCGCGGCGAGGGCGAGCATTCCGAGGAGACCGGGGATGACGTCGGCGAGCTCCGGTCCCAGGAGGAGCAGGACGGCGGCCTGGCTGGCGCTGAACACCACGGAGAGGACGACCGTCGCCGGCCACGTCTCCCGCAGGCCCCGGAGACCGTCGAGGATGAGGACGAGCAGGAACGGCACCAGGAATGCGAGCGGCTGGAGGATGAAGACGAGGTCGCGCGACAGGTCCATGACGTCGACGCCGCCCACCTGGGCACCCACGATCACGGGGATGCCGATCGCACCGTACGCACCCGCGGCCACGTTCGCGACCAGGCTCAGCATTGCCGCCTTCACCGGGCGGAAGCCTAGCTGGACGAGCATGGCCGCGCAGATCGCTATCGGCACACCGAAGCCAGCGGCACCTTCGAGGAACGCGCCGAAGGCGAAGCTGATGAGCAGCACCTGAATGCGCTGGTCGGGCGAGATGAGCGAGATGGACGAGCGGATCACCGCGAAGCGGCCACTCGCGACCGCGATCTTGTACAGCCACACCGCCATGACGATGATGAAGGCGATGGGCCAGATCGAGTTGAGGAGCCCGAGCAGCCCGGCGCCGGCCACGGAACCCGCCGGCATCCGGAACACCAGGAGCGCGACGGCGATCTCCACGACGACGGCGATGCCGGCCGACACGATCCCGGAGAGCTTCAGCACCACCAGGCACAGCAGGAAGACCACGACGGGGATCGCGGCGACGAGCGCGGACAGCCAGAGCGTTCCGAGCGGGTCGATGGTTTGGTTCCACATGGGGAGTGCCTCATCTCACGGGGTGGTGCCGCCCCCGTCGGTCCGACGGGGGCGGCGTCGGTGCTG
>CAKTZW010000602.1 GCA_934636065.1 uncultured Labedella sp. | reverse complement strand
TTGTGACGTCGAGCAATTCTTGTCTCCTACGGGGATTCTTCTCGAAGTTCTACGGCTGGCCGGGATCAGATCTCGTCGATCGACGAGGACTCGAACCGCGAGGAAATGTTGATGCCGAGCTCTTCCGCCGCGCGGAACGCGTCGTCGTCGGTGTCACGGAGGCTGACCGCCGTGCCGTCGGCCGAGAGGACCTCGACGTTCAGGCAGAGCGACTGCATCTCCTTCATGAGCACCTTGAAGGACTCGGGGATGCCCGGCTCCTGGATGTTCTCGCCCTTGACGATCGCCTCGTACACCTTGACGCGGCCGAGGATGTCGTCGGACTTGATCGTGAGGAGCTCCTGGAGCGCGTACGCGGCACCGTAGGCCTCGAGGGCCCACACCTCCATCTCACCGAACCGCTGGCCACCGAACTGCGCCTTACCACCGAGCGGCTGCTGGGTGATCATCGAGTACGGACCCGTGGAACGGGCGTGGATCTTGTCGTCCACGAGGTGGTGCAGCTTGAGGATGTACATGTAGCCGACCGAGACGGGGGCGGGGAAGGGCTCGCCGGAACGACCGTCGAACAGGCGCGTCTTACCCGACGAGCCGATGAGGCGGTCGCCGTCACGCGTGACGTTCGTCGAGTCGAGGAGACCGGCGATCTCCTCCTCAGCGGCACCGTCGAACACCGGGGTCGCGACCTTCGTACCGGGAGCGGCCTCACGAGCGTGCTCCGGCAGGTTCGTCGCCCACTCCGGGTCGCCCTCGATCTTCCAGCCCTGCTGAGCGATCCAGCCGAGGTGGAGTTCGAGCACCTGTCCGAAGTTCATTCGACCGGGGATGCCGAGCGGGTTCAGGATGACGTCGACCGGCGTGCCGTCCTCGAGGAACGGCATGTCCTCGACGGGCAGGATCTTCGCGATGACACCCTTGTTGCCGTGGCGGCCGGCGAGCTTGTCGCCCTCGGTGATCTTGCGCTTCTGGGCGATGTAGACGACCACGCGACGGTTGACGCCCGAGCCGAGCTCGTCGTCGCCGTCCTCCGCGTTGAACTCCTTCACCGCGATGATCGTGCCGGACTCGCCGTGGGGCACCTTGAGGCTCGTGTCGCGCACCTCGCGGCTCTTCTCGTTGAAGATCGCGCGGAGCAGGCGCTCCTCGGCGGAGAGCTCGGTCTCGCCCTTCGGCGTGACCTTGCCGACGAGGATGTCGCCCGGATGCACCTCCGCACCGATGCGGATGATCCCGCGCTCGTCGAGGTCCTTGAGCAGCTCGGGGCTCACGTTCGGGAGGTCACGGGTGATCTCCTCCTTGCCGAGCTTCGTGTCACGCGCGTCCACCTCATACTCCTCGATGTGGATCGACGAGAGCACGTCGTCCTTCACGAGGTTCTGGCTGAGGATGATCGCGTCCTCGAAGTTGTGGCCCTCCCACGTCATGAACGCCACGAGGAGGTTCTTGCCGAGCGCGAGCTCGCCGTTCTCCGTCGCGGGTCCGTCGGCGATGACCTCGCCGACCTCGACGCGGTCGCCCGCGTTGACGATGACGCGGTGGTTGTAGCTCGTGCCCTGGTTGGAGCGGTCGAACTTCCGCAGGTAGTACGTCTGCGTCCCGCCCTCGTCGAGCTGGATCGTGACGACGTCGGCGGAGACCTCCGCGACGACACCGGCCTTCTGCGCGGTGAGCACGTCACCGGCGTCGATGGCCGCGTAGCCCTCCATACCGGTTCCGACGAGAGGCGAGTCGCTGCGGAGCAGCGGGACGGCCTGACGCTGCATGTTCGCACCCATGAGGGCGCGGTTCGCGTCGTCGTGCTCGAGGAACGGGATGAGCGACGTACCGACCGACACCATCTGGCGCGGCGAGACGTCCATGTAGCCGATGTCCTCGGCCGGCACGAGGTC
>CAKTZW010000601.1 GCA_934636065.1 uncultured Labedella sp. | reverse complement strand
GCCGTCGATGGTCTTGTCCGCGAGCACCCGGGAGGCGTTGCCGAGGAGGCGGATCGACTCGAGCAGCGCCGTCCCCATGAGGGGGATCTGCACGTTGAGCTCGAACATCCCCGACGCGCCGCCCCATGCGACGGCGGCGTCGTTGCCGATGACGCGCGAGCACACCTGCAGCACCGCCTCCGGGATGACCGGGTTGACCTTCCCCGGCATGATGGACGAACCCGGCTGCAGGTCGGGGATGTGGAGCTCGCCGAGGCCCGTGTTGGGGCCGGAGCCCATCCAGCGGAGGTCGTTGCAGATCTTCGTGAGGCTCACGGCGATCGTGCGCAGCGCGCCCGAGGCCTCCACGAGGCCGTCACGGTTGGCCTGCGCCTCGAAGTGGTCGGCGGCTTCGGTGATCGGCAGCTCGGTGTCGGCCTGGAGCAGGGCGATGACGCGCTGGGGGAAGCCGGCCGGCGTGTTGATGCCGGTGCCCACGGCGGTGCCGCCGAGCGGCACCTCGGCGACGCGGGGGAGTGCCGTGCGCACACGCTCGATGCCCAGTCGGATCTGACGCGCGTACCCTCCGAACTCCTGCCCGAGGGTGACGGGCGTCGCGTCCATGAGATGCGTGCGGCCGGGCTTGACCGCGTCCTTCCACAGCTCGGCCTTCGCCTCGAGGGCGACAGCGAGGTGATCGAGCGCCGGGACGAGGTCGTCGATGAGCGCGCTCGTGACGGCGATGTGGACGGACGTGGGGAAGACGTCGTTCGACGACTGCGAGCAGTTCACGTGGTCGTTCGGGTGCACCGGCGAGCCGAGGTGACGGGTCGCGAGCGTTGCGAGCACCTCGTTCATGTTCATGTTCGAGGACGTGCCGGAGCCCGTCTGGTACACGTCGATCGGGAACTCCGCGTCGTGCGCGCCCGAGATGACCTCGTCCGCCGCCGTGCCGATCGCCGCCGCGATGTCCTGCGCGAGAACGCCGAGCTCGGCGTTCGCCGCCGCTGCGGCCTTCTTGATGCGCGCGAGCGCTGCGATCTGGGCGGACTCGAGGGTCGTTCCGGAGATGGGGAAGTTCTCGACGGCCCGCTGGGTCTGCGCAGCGTACAAAGCGTTCGCGGGGACCCTCACCTCTCCCATGGTGTCGTGCTCGACGCGGAATCCACCGGTGGCGGGCGAGGGGGACGATTCTGTCACGGGATCTCCTTGTTACGCGGGTGACGCTGCTCTGCGTCGGGACGGCGGTTCGTCGGGCGGCTCTAGCGCGCCGGCGGTTGCTCGACGTTGCCGACGACGACGTCGGGAACGACGGCGCCCTCGACGAGCCTGTAGTTCGCTCCGACGATCGCGAGGGTTCCCGCCGCGACCGCCTCCCCAATCATGACAGAACGCTCGAGGAGCTCACGGACGGTGTCGCGCAGATGCTCCTTCCCCACGAGGCCGGCGTCGACTGTGCCCGGATCGACGGGGTCGGCGCCGGCGACGCGCGTCACGGCCGGGACGATCTGCTGGATGAGGTTGTCGATGTGCGGCGGGAGGGGCGCCGCGTCGGCGGCACGGGAGTCGATGGCCGCGCGCACGGCCCCGCACTCGTCGTGCCCGAGGACGACGATGAGCGGGACGTCGAGCACGCCCACCGCGTATTCGAGCGAGCCGATGACGGAGTCGGAGATGACCTGGCCGGCGTTGCGGACCACGAACAGGTCGCCGAGTCCCTTGTCGAAGATGATCTCGGCCGCGAGCCGCGAGTCCGCGCAGCCGAAGAGCGCGGCGTCGGGGAGCTGATGGTGCGCGAGCTCGTTGCGGCGCTCGACGTCCTGACGGGGGTGGCGGGGCTCCCCGGCGACGAAGCGCGCATTGCCGCGCTGCATCTCGCGCCAGGCGGTTCCGGGTCTCTTGGTGGGCATC
>CAKTZW010000600.1 GCA_934636065.1 uncultured Labedella sp. | reverse complement strand
CCCAGGTGTGTCCGAACCAGACGCAGCCCGGTTTCACGGGGTGGGGCTCGCACGCCGAGCTCGTCGCGCTCCACGCCGCCGACGCGAACCTCGTCGCGGTTCCCGACGACCTCTCGGACGAGGCCGCCGCGAGCCTGGGTTGCCGCTTCGCCACAGCCTTCCGCGCCGTGCGCGCTCGGGCCGACGTCCGTCCCGACGAGTGGGTCGCCGTCTTCGGGGCCGGGGGTGTGGGCCTGAGCGCCGTGATGATCGCGCGGTCGCTCGGGGCGCGCGTCGTCGCGGTGGACCGCAGTCCGGAGGCCCTCGCGCTCGCCTCCGGCCTCGGTGCCGAGGCGACGCTCGTGGCCTCTGAGGACGACGCCAGCCACATCGTCGCGCTGACCGGCGGCGGCGCACACGTCACCATCGACGCGGTGGGAACGGCGGAGACGAGCACGAACGGCATCCTCGCCCTGCGGCGCCGCGGCCGACACGTGCAGATCGGTCTGCTCGCGGCGGAGGAGCTTCCGCGCCTTCCGCTCGACCGCGTGATCGCGTGGGAGCTCGACGTGCTCGGCAGCCACGGAATGGCCGCGCGCGACTACGGCGACATCCTCGCATTCGTCGCCGACGGGACCCTGCGCCCGCAGGACCTCGTGACCGGCGTCGTCTCCCTCGAGGAGGGCGCACGCCTCCTCCCGCTCACGGACGCGGCGCCGCCGACGGGGATCACGGTCATCCGCCCGAGCCGCTGAGGCCGCTCTCGCCGGCCACGATGGCGGCGTGCACGCGGGAGGTGACCCCGAGCTTCGCGAGGACGTTGGAGACGTGGGTACGCGCCGTCGCCTCGGAGATGGTGAGCTCCGCCGCTATTCCGGCGTTCGACAGTCCACGCCCCAACAAGGCGAGGACGTCGCGCTCGCGCGCCGTGAGCTCCGCGAGGCGAGCCGTCGCCTCGGGGAAGGTGGGCTGCCGTCGGCCCGGCTCCGAGCGGCCCGAGAGCCGCTCGAGGAGCCGCCGCGTCACGGCGGGGGCGAGCACCGCATCCCCCGCCGCGACCGTGTGCACGGCGTCGACGAGGGCGGCGGCTGAGGCCGACTTCAGGAGGAAGCCCGCCGCGCCGGCCGCGATGGCCGCGTCGACGTCGTCGTCATCCTCGAACGTCGTGAGGACGAGCACCCGGCATCCCGGCAGGGCGACGAGGGGCTCGATCACCTCGAGGCCGCCCACACGCGGCATCCGCAGGTCGAGCATGACCACGTCGGGGCGGAGCGCGCGAGCGGAGGAGAGCGCCTGAGCCCCGTCCGCCGCCTCACCCACGACGCGCAGCGACGGATCGTTCTGCAGGATCGCGCGCAATCCCGCACGCACGGCCGCGTGGTCGTCGGCGATCAGGACGTCGACCGTCACGGCAGCACCTCCGCGCGCCGCCCCGCCGTGGGGATGCTCGCGGCGACCCGCCACTCGCCGTCGCGCCACCGCGCGCTCAGGTCGCCGCCGAGCTCGCGGACGCGGTCACGCATCCCCTCGACCCCCGAGCCGGACCCGATGGTCGTCCCCTCGCTCGTCGCGGGCGACTCGTTGCGCACGACGAGTTGGACCCGGCCGTCGCGAACGGCCAGGGCGACGAGCGCCCGCCGCCCCGGCGCATGCCGCACGACGTTCGTCAGGCTCTCCTGCAGGACGCGCACGACGGCGGCGAGAACCGCGGGCGACAGCGCCGCGACGCTCACCGGCCCCTCCGCGAGCTCGACCTCGAGTCCCCCGGCACGCGCCGTCCGGAGGACGCGCTCGATGGCCTCGCTCGGCGCAGGCGTCGCGGTGGGCGCGGGGGCCGAGAGCACCCCGATCATGTCCTGCAGCTCGCGGAGCGCCTCGAGGCTGATGGTGCGGGTGCCGTCGAGCGACCGCCGCAG
>CAKTZW010000599.1 GCA_934636065.1 uncultured Labedella sp. | reverse complement strand
GCTGTCCGAAGTCGAGGGCGCGGTTGATGAGCGCCCACTTGTGCAGGTCGTCCCAGTCGACGAACGTGACCGCGATCCCCGTCTTGCCCGCGCGGCCCGTGCGGCCGACGCGGTGCAGGTAGGTCTTCTCGTCCTCGGGGATGGTGTGGTTGATGACGTGGGTCACGTCGTCGACGTCGATGCCGCGAGCGGCGACGTCGGTCGCGATGAGCACGTCCTTCTTGCCGGCCTTGAACGCCGTCATCGCGCGCTCGCGCTGCTCCTGACCGAGGTCGCCGTGGACGGCGGCGGCGTTGAAGCCGCGGTCGTTGAGCTCCTCGACGAGCTTGGCCGCCGCGCGCTTCGTCCGCGTGAAGATCACGGTCTTGCCGCGACCGTTCGCCTGGAGGATGCGGGCGATGACCTCGTCCTTGTCGAGCGAGTGCGCCCGGTAGACGAGGTGCTGGATGTTCGCCTGCGTCAGACCCTCGTCGGGGTCGTTGGCGCGCATGTGGATGGGGTTCGACATGAAGCGCCGGGCCAGCGCCACGATGGGTCCGGGCATGGTGGCCGAGAACAGCTGCGTGTGACGGATGGCGGGGACCTTCGAGAAGATCTTCTCGATGTCGGCGAGGAAGCCGAGGTCGAGCATCTTGTCGGCCTCGTCGAGCACCATCTCCTGGATCTTCGACAGGTCGAGGAGGCGCTGGTTGTTCAGGTCGATGAGCCGGCCGGGGGTGCCCACGACGAGCTGGGCGCCCGCCTTGATCTGCTCGATCTGACCCTCGTACGCCTTGCCGCCGTAGATGGAGACGATCTTCGTCGCCCGGTTGCCCGCGGCGATCTCGAGGTCCTCGGTCACCTGGACGCAGAGCTCGCGGGTGGGGACGACCACGAGGGCCTTCACGCCCGGCTCGGGGTCAGCGCCGAGCCGCTGGAGGATCGGGAGACCGAAGCCGAAGGTCTTGCCGGTTCCCGTCTTGGCCTGTCCGATGATGTCCTGGCCGCTCAGGCCGAGCGGGATCGTCTGCTCCTGGATGGGGAACGGCGACTCGATGTTCTTTGCTGCGAGGGCGTCGACCATGTCCTGGTCGACCCCGAGGTCACGGAAATCCACGTATTCGTTTGCCTGTCAGTGCGTGAGTTCGGTCTACGCCGTTATCGTCACGTCTGCGGCGTAGGTCCCCGATCCGGTGCCGGGAATCGTCTCAGACTATCGGACGACGGAGGGGGCGGTCTGGAGCCCGGTGGGCGGGGCGCCGGTCGCGTCACGAGACGAGAGGCGTCTTCGGCTAAAGTTGCCGGGTGGCATCCTGGTTCGGCCGACGCGGTCCTCGGAGGGAAACCCCTCGTCTGCGCGCTCGCGGCTCCGGCCGCTCGGTCACTCGGGTGGAGTTCACCGACCTCCACCCCGACGCCGACACCTATCTCGGGCGGGCCGCCCGGATCCAGCTCGGGCACGTGGAGACACTCGGCGCCCTCGTGAGCGACTTCGAGCGCTTCGACGACAAGGAACGGCTGTCGACGGCGGCGGGCTTCGCCCTCAGCAAGCACCAGGGCATCGTCGCCGAGATCGAGCGGCGCGACGGCGACGCCGCCGCCGCGATGGCGCAGGTCGCCCCCTCGATCGATCACTTCCGCGGCATCACGCGCGGAGACAGCCCCGTGGAGACGCTGTTGTCGTTCCACATCACCTCGGGGCTGCTCGACGACCTCTTCATCGGCCTCTCGGCGAGCCTCCCTCCCGAGCTCGGCCCGCGGATCGGCAGCCTGCTCGGCGCCGAGGCAGGGACCACGGGGATCGTGGACATCCTCGAGCGGGAGATCTCGCTCGACCGCCGCACGGCCTCGTTCCTCGCGATGTGGGGTCGACGACTCGTCGGCGACACCCTGCTCCTGGCGCGCGAGGTGGTCGAC
>CAKTZW010000598.1 GCA_934636065.1 uncultured Labedella sp. | reverse complement strand
GTAGTGCACCTCGTCCATGACCACGAAGGCGAGATCCGCGAGGAGGTCCGAGTCCGCGTACAGCATGTTGCGCAGCACCTCGGTCGTCATCACGACGATGCGCGCGCCCGAGTTGACGTTCGTGTCACCGGTGAGGAGCCCGACGTTCTCCGCGCCGTAGGCGTCGACGAGCTCGCCGTATTTCTGGTTGCTCAGGGCCTTCATCGGCGCGGTGTAGAAGACCTTCGCGCGCTCCTCCCGCATCGCCAGGAACACGGCGAACTCGGCGACGATCGTCTTGCCCGCTCCGGTCGGCGCCGCGACGAGCACGCTGCGGCCGGACTCGAGGCGTTCGCACGCCGCCTGTTGGAACGGGTCGAGGTCGAAGGACAGCCCGTCGCGGAAGGCCCGCACGAGAGGAGTGCGGCGGGAGGCGGCGTACCGCTCAGCGGGGCTGAGCGTCTCGCTCATACCGCGAACTCCGGGTCCGGCGCGTTCACCCGGCGAGCCACGCGTCGGTCGTTGATCCACGCGACACCGTACGCCGCGAAGTAGAGGATGACCATGGGGATGGCGAGCAGGAACATCGAGATCACGTCGGCCGCCGGGGTGGCGAGCGCGCAGAACACCATGATCGCGAGGATCGCCCAACGCCACGACTTGATGATCGAGGACGCGGAGAGCACGCCGACGAAGTTCAGCAGGACGAGGAAGACCGGTAGGACGAACGCGATTCCCACCGCGAGCACGAGCTTGAGCACGAAGTCGAAGAAGTAGCTCGCGGTGTAGAGGCCGCTTCCGCCTTCGGGGATGAAACCGGCCATGAGCTCCACGATGTGCGGCATGACGATCCAGCCCGCGAACGCGCCGCCGAAGAAGAGCGGGAGCGCGGCGCCGAGGAAACCGAGGGCGTAGCCGATCTCGCGGCGTTTCAGACCCGGGACGAGGAACGCCCAGATCTGGTAGAGCCACACCGGAGCGGACACGACGATCCCGACGGTGAGGGCGATCTTCATGTACAGGTCGAACCCGGACGTCACGGTCTCGAAGTTGAGACTCGCGTTCATCTGCTCCGCGAGGTCCGCGATCGGTCGGGACATGGCGCGGATGACCGGCTCGGCGACGATGAAGCCGACGATCATCCCCACGACGATGGAGAGCGCGGAGATGAACAGACGCTTCCGCAATTCGAGCAGGTGCTGCCCGAGGGACATGCGTCCTTCGCTGTTCTTCGGCCGGCGCTGTTTCGCAGGCACGGGCGACTACGGGGTCGTGTCGGTATCGCGGCGCGCGGTCGACGCGGTCGTCGCGCCGTCATGGCGCGCGGCGGTGCCGCTCGCGGCCGTGCCCGTCGCCTCGTCGGAGGTGCGCGGCGACTCGTCGTCGCGGACCTCCTTCTTGAAGATGCGCACGGACTGACCGATGCTCCGCGTGAGCGCGGGCAGCCGCGTCGCGCCGAACAGCAGGAGAACGATCACGAGGATGATGACGAGATGCCATCCAGTCAGGTTGCCGAGCATGCGCGATCCTCCAGAGGGTCGAAGTACGTCCGAGTCTAACCCGCCGACGGGGAACCGTCGCTGGGAGAACCGCCGGTGCCGTAGTTCTGGAGGGCCGCCGCGGCCCACTCCGCGACGGCGGCGCGGGCCTCGGGAGGATCGACGACCGTGACGAGGCCGGCGAGGCTCGACACGAGCCGCTTCAGGGTGCCGTAGTGGGCCAGCCGCACGGTGACCCTCACGAGATCGCCGTCCGTCGCCCGGCGCTCGCTCGCGCCGATCCACTCGTCGATCAGCGGCAGGGCCGCGGTCGTGACCGCGAGGTCGACGCGCACGTCGCCGGTCACGAGCTCGACGCCGTCGGGGAGGACCGGCGCGGCGCCGTGGACGTCGGGGCGCAGGGAGTCGAGCACCCGTACCG
>CAKTZW010000597.1 GCA_934636065.1 uncultured Labedella sp. | reverse complement strand
GCCTCACTCAGCGCGAAGCGCCCGGACGGGGTTACGCAGCCCCTGATCGCCGCGTGCCGAAGGTTCGCCGATACGCCTGCGGACTCGTCTGCAGGACCTTCACGAAGTGGTGACGCATGACCGCGGCCGAGCCGAAGCCGGTCTGCTGCGCGATGTGCTCGAGTGCGAGATCGCTCTCCTCCAACAGTTGCTGGGCGCGGATCAGACGTTGCCGATTCAGCCATGCTGCGGGAGTCGTGCCCATCTCGGCACGGAACCGGCGTGCAAAGGTCCGCGTCGACATCAGCGCCCTCTTCGCGAGACGCTCGATGCCGAGATCCTCGACGAGGTTCTCGAGCATCCAATCGACGACTTCGGCGAACAGGTCGGAGTAGCTCTCGGGAACGGGTTGCGCGATGTACTGGGACTGACCGCCGTCGCGTTGAGGCGGCACGATCATCCTCCGCGCGATCACGTTCGCCGCAGCCGCTCCCCTCTCCTGACGGACGACGTGCAGGGCCGCGTCGATTCCCGCTGCCGTTCCCGCCCCGGTCACGATATTTCCGTTCTGCACGAAGAGCACATCAGGATCGACCTCGATCCCCGGATACCGTCGGGCCAGCGCATCGGCGTACATCCAATGCGTGGTCGCCCGTCGCCCGTCGAGGATTCCCGCCTCCGCGAGCAGGAACGCGCCACTGCAGACGCTGAGCACCCACGCGCCGCGTTCGGCGCTCGAACGGATCAGGGCGAGGATGCGCTCATCGAATACCGGAGCGCCCTCCTTCTCGGTATGCCCGGCGACGAACGCGGGGATCGCGATCAGGTCGGCGTCGACCGCGGCATCGAGGCCCTCGGACACCACGAGCTGAAGTCCGTGGGTGAGTGGTACCGAGCCCGGATCGGCCGTCACCACGTGGAAGTCGAAGGCGGGACCGCCCATGTCGCTCCGGTCGATGCCGAAGACCTCGCAGAGCACCCCGAACTCGAATTGCGCCATCCCGGGGATGGCGAGCACTGCGATCTTCTTGAGCACATGGCCTCCATGTCGACAGGAGCGGGGAGATCCGCTCGCGAGAACTGGCAGGAAATAGCCTATGGGTTATTTACTGCCGGATCCGGCCCAGTAGGCTCGACTGCATGGCTTGGCTCATCACCGGCGGCGCCGGATACATCGGTTCTCATGTCGTCCGCACTTTCGCAGAGCGAGGGATCGAGCCGGTCGTGCTCGACTCACTGGCGAGCGGGATCCGCGACTTCGTCCGCGACGACGTCCGATTCGTGCACGGCAGCGTGCTCGACGGTGCGCTCCTCGAACGCGTCCTCGTCGATGAAGGCATCGAGGGCGTGGTTCATCTCGCGGGGTTCAAGTACGCGGGGGTCTCGGTTCAGAAGCCGCTGCTCACGTACGACCAGAATGTGACCGGCACGGCGGTACTCCTCGGGGCGATGGATGCCGCGGGAGTCGACAAGATCGTCTTCTCCTCGAGCGCTGCTGTGTTCGGAACGCCGGATGGCGACCTCGTCACCGAAGACACCCCGACGAGCCCCGAGTCTCCGTATGGCGAATCGAAGCTGATCGGCGAGTGGCTCCTGCGCGACCAGGGGGTCGCGACGGGCCTGCGTCACACCTCGTTGCGGTACTTCAACGTGGTGGGATCGGGGTATCCCGACCTTTACGACGCCAGCCCGCACAACCTGTTCCCGAAGGTCTTCGAGGCGCTGTTGGCTTCAGAGGTGCCGACGATCAACGGGAACGACTATCCCACCCCCGACGGCACCTGCGTTCGCGACTACATTCACGTCAGCGACCTCGCCGCGGCGCATGCAACAGCGGCTGAACGGTTGGCCGCCGGCGACGAGCTGGAGCGGGTCTACAATCTCGGAAGCGGGTCGGGCGTCTCTGTTCGCGAGATCATGG
>CAKTZW010000596.1 GCA_934636065.1 uncultured Labedella sp. | reverse complement strand
GGGCTACACCCGCCCGAGGGCGCCAGCTATAAGTGGAGCCCTCGACGCGGGACAGGCGCCCTCGACTCTGCGCTCGCTGCAACCTCTGGTCGCCGCTCGCGCCCCACTGCCAGAATGAGGCCATGACCGACCGTGCCGGAACACCAGCGACCGAATCCGACCTCGTCGACCTCGACGCCCTTCACGAGGCCTACTACTCCCGCAAGCCCGACGTGTCCGTCCCCGAGCAGCGGGTCGCGTTCGGGACCAGCGGGCACCGCGGATCGTCGCTCTCGACGTCCTTCAACGAGGACCACATCGCCGCGACGACGCAGGCGATCGTCGAGTACCGCGCGAGCCAGGGCATCACGGGTCCGCTCTTCCTCGGCGCAGACACCCACGCCCTCAGCCGGCCCGCCCTCACGACGGCCCTCGAGGTGCTCGTCGGCAACGACGTGCGCGTGCTCGTCGACGCGTTCGACGACTTCGTCCCGACCCCCGCGCTCAGCCACGCGATCCTGACGTACAACAACGCGGGTCACGACGACCAGGCCGACGGCATCGTCGTCACACCGAGCCACAACCCGCCGAGCGACGGCGGCTTCAAGTACAACCCTCCGCACGGCGGCCCCGCCGACTCCGACGCGACCTCGTGGATCGCGAACCGCGCCAACGAGCTCATCGCCGACGCGCTGCGCGACGTGAAGGAGGCCGAGCCGTCCGCCGTCGAGACCTACGACTTCCGGAAGTCCTACGTCGACGACCTCGCGACCATCATCGACTTCGACGTCATCAAGGAGGCGGGGCTGCACATCGGGGCCGACCCGCTCGGCGGCGCGAGCGTCCACTACTGGCAGGCGATCGCCGACACGTACGGCCTCGACCTCACCGTCGTGAACCCCGAGGTCGACCCCACCTGGCGCTTCATGACGCTCGACTGGGACGGCAAGATCCGCATGGACCCGTCGTCGGCCAACGCGATGGCGTCGGTGCTCGCGCACCAGGCCGAGTACGACATCCTCACGGGGAACGACGCGGACGCCGACCGCCACGGCATCGTCACGCCCGACGGTGGCCTCATGAACCCGAACCACTACCTCGCCGTCGCGATCCAGTACCTCTACGCAAACCGGCCGGGCTGGCGCGAGGACGCGGCGATCGGGAAGACGCTCGTCTCCTCCAGCATGATCGACCGCGTCGCCGCCTCCCTCGGCCGTCGCCTGTGGGAGGTGCCGGTCGGCTTCAAGTGGTTCGTGCCGGGCCTCGTCGACGGCTCCGTCGCCTTCGGCGGCGAGGAGAGCGCGGGGGCGAGCTTCCTGCGCTTCGACGGCACCGCGTGGACGACGGACAAGGACGGCATCCTCCTGTGCCTGCTCGCGTCGGAGATCACGGCGAAGACGGGCAAGACGCCGTCGCAGTTGTACGCCGAGCTCACGGAGCGCTTCGGATCGCCCGCATACGAGCGGGTCGACGCCGCGGCGACGAAGGAGCAGAAGGCGAAGCTCGGGAAGCTCGACGGCGACGCGATCACCGCGACGGAGCTCGCGGGCGAGCCGATCGTCGCGAAGCTCTCGTCCGCCCCGGGCAACGGCGCAGCGGTCGGCGGGCTCAAGGTCGTGACGGAGAACGCGTGGTTCGCCGCACGCCCCTCCGGCACCGAGGACGTCTACAAGATCTACGCCGAGTCCTTCCGCGGCGCCGACCACCTCGCGACGGTGCAGCGCGAGGCCCGTCGTGCTGGCCCGCAGCCGCTCGGCCTGGGCACCGGCACGGGTGTCGGCCCACGTGACCAGCGGCGTGAGCGGCTCCCCCTCCGGGGACAGGCCGACGAGGCTGTGCAGCGCCGTGCTGAAGGACAGACCCGCGACCCGGTCCGCGCCCACCTCGGCGGTCACCTCGCGCAGGGCGGAGACGACGGCCGC
>CAKTZW010000595.1 GCA_934636065.1 uncultured Labedella sp. | reverse complement strand
AGCTCGAGGAGAGCGGGCGCGCCGGGACGATGCACGAGGCGACGTCGCCGACGTCCGCGCCCACCGCAGCGACCGGAGCGTCCCCCGCGGCGCCCACGGCCACGGCCCTCAGCGGCGCCGAGCGTCGCACCGCCGAGAAGGAGCTCTCCGCGACGGAACGCCGCATCGCGAAGCTCGAGGGCGAGAAGACGGACCTGCACACGCAGCTCGCGGGCGCCGACCAGAGCGACTACGAGCACATCGGCGCCCTGCACCGGCGCGTCCAGGAGATCGACGCCGAGATCGACGAGCTCGAGTTCCGCTGGCTCGAGCTCCAGGAGCAGCTCGGCTGACGCCCGGCGTAGCGCGTCCCCGCCCCTGCATGTTCCCTCGTGTTACGCGCTCGTCCGGTCGCCGTTCCCGCCGTGCCTACCCTGGATGACGGCGGCGCCGAACCCGCGCCCGCCCGCACCACAGCACCGCCGTACCACGCCAGGAGGAACCACATGCCCGTCACCAGGAATGCAGCACTCACCCGGAAGCTCGCCACCGCGATCTCGGGGATGGCCGTCGTCGGGCTGCTCGCCGGCTGCGGAGCGGGCGCGAACGCCGGAAGCGCCGCCGAGGACGAGGGCACCGAGTCGAACCCCGTGACGATCGGCGTCGTGGGCGCGAGCGACCCGTACTGGGAGACGTACGTCGATGCGGCCGCCGACGAGGGCATCACGGTCGAGCTCGTGGACTTCGCCGAGTACTCGCAGCCGAACCCGGCCCTCTCGGCCGGCGAGATCGACCTCAACCAGTTCCAGCACATCGTCTACCTCGCGCAGTACAACGAGGAGGCAGGCGCGGACCTGCAGCCGATCGGCTCGACCGCGATCTACCCGCTGCCGCTCTACTCGACCGAGTACGACTCCGTCGAGGACATCCCCGACGGCGCCGAGATCGCGATCCCGAACGACGAGAGCAACCAGGCGCGCGCGCTCCTCGTGCTGCAGTCAGCCGGACTGATCGAGCTCGAGGGCGGCGGCAGCATCTTCTCGACCCCGGACGAGATCGTCGCCGAGGACTCCCGCGTGACGGTGACGCCGCTCTCCGCCGAACTCACCGCGACGTCGCTCCCGGACGTCGCCGGCGCGATCATCAACAACGATTTCGCGACGAAGGCCGACCTCTCGTCCGACGACATCATCGCGCAGGACGACCCCGCCGACCCGAACGCGCTCCCGTACGTGAACGTCTTCGCGGCGCGCTCGGCTGACGTCGACAACGAGACGTACGCGAAGCTCGTCGAGATCTACCAGGACACCCCGGCCGTCGGGGACGGCGTCGTCGAGTTCTCCGGCGGCACCGCCGAGCTCCTGAAGACGCCCGTCGAGGACCTGCAGTCCTCCCTCGAGGACGTGCAGGCGGACATCGCCGACGCGGGCTGATCGAGCCCACCGACCCATTCACCGCGCGATGCGGCGACCGCCACCCGGTCGCCGCATCAGCGCGTCAGCGAGACATCCGTGAAGGAGCAGCCGTGCCGCTCGTCCAGATCCGAGACGTGACCAAGGTCTATCCAGCCCAGACGCGGGGAGGGGATCCCGTGCGCGCCGTCGACGGCGTCGACCTCGACATCGAGGAGGGCGACGTCTACGGCATCATCGGCTACTCGGGCGCCGGGAAGAGCACGCTCGTGCGCCTCGTCAACGCCCTCGAGCCGGCGAGCTCGGGCAGCATCGTCGTCGACGGGACCGACATCACGACCCTGTCCGAGCGAGAGCTCCGGAAGCTCCGCCTCGGGATCGGCATGATCTTCCAGCAGTTCAACCTGTTCTCCTCCCGCACCGTGCGGGGCAACGTCGCCTACCCGCTCCAGGTCGCCGGGCGCTCGAAGGCGGAGATCCGCACGCGCGTCGCCGAGCCTGTCTCTTATACACA
>CAKTZW010000594.1 GCA_934636065.1 uncultured Labedella sp. | reverse complement strand
GTGTAGGGCAGGCCGAGTCGCTCCCACTTCGATGCGCCGAGCTGATGGAAGGGCAGGACCTCCACGCGCTCGACGGTGTTCCAGCGCGACACGATCCCGGCGACGGCGTCGACGTTGTCGAGCGCGTCCGTGAGGCCCGGGACGAGGACGAACCGGATCCACATCCTGTTGCCGCGGGCGGCGAGCCTGTCGCCGAACTCGACGGTCGGGGCGAGTTCCCGCGTCGTGACCTCCCAGTACGTCTGCGCGAGGCCCGACTTCACGTCGAGCAGGACGAGGTCGGTGTCGTCGAGCAGGGCGTCGGAGGCGCGCGCGCCCAGATTGCCCGACGTATCGAGGGCGGTGTGGATGCCGAGCTCACGGCAGGCGGCGAAGATCCGCGCGACGAAAGCCGGTTGCATGAGCGGCTCACCGCCCGAGATCGTGAGCCCACCGCCCGTGGCGGCGAAGACGGCGCGGTACCGGGTCAGGCGCTCGACGATCTCGTCGAGCGTCGTGTATGCGCCGTCGCGCATGTGCCACGTATCCGGGTTCTGGCAGTACTGGCAGCGCAGCGGGCAGCCCGAGAGGAAGAGGGTCATGCGGGTGCCCGGCCCGTCGACGGCGGTCACAAGCTCCCAGGAATGCACCATCCCGGCGTCGCCCGAGCGGCGGGCGGCCAGCTCGAGCGACCGCCCGGCCTCGAGCAGCCGCCCGGTCTCGTCCTCGGGCACGGCGAGCGCCTCGTCCCGTTCCGGGGACTGCGATCCCGTCGCCGCGAGAGTCCTGATGGTCATGGCGCGGCGCCTCACATCGACCCGTGGAAGGTGCGGCTGATGACGTCGCGCTGCTGCTCCGGCGTGAGCCTGACGAAGTTCACCGCGTAGCCGGAGACGCGGATCGTGAGCTGCGGGTACTTCTCCGGATGCTCCATCGCGTCGACGAGGGTCTCCCGGGTGAGCACGTTGACGTTGAGGTGGTAGCCGCCCTCGCCCGTGTAGGCGTCGAGCAGCCCGACGAGGTTCGTCGTGCGCTCCTCAGGCGTGTGCCCGAGTCCCGTCGGGACGATCGTCGTCGTGAGGGAGATGCCGTCCTGCGCCGCGTCGTACGGAAGCTTGGCGACGCTGAGCGCCGAGGCGAGCATCCCGTGGGCGTCGCGACCGTTCATCGGGTTGGCGCCCGGCGCGAACGGCGCGCCGGCGCGGCGACCGTCGGGTGTGTTGCCCGTGTTCTTCCCGTAGACCACGTTCGAGGTGATCGTGAGCACCGACTGCGTGTGCACGGCGTCCCGGTAGGTGGGGTGCTTCCGCAGCATCGCCATGAACCGCTCGACGATCTCGACGGCGATCGCGTCGGCCCTGTCGTCGTCGTTGCCGAAGGTCGGGTAGTCGCCCTCGACGAGGTAGTCGACCACGAGGCCGCGGTCGTCGCGCACCGCGGTGACGCGGGCGTACCGGATGGCGGAGAGGGAGTCGACGGCGACCGAGAGGCCCGCGATCCCGCAGGCCATCGTGCGGAGCACCTCGCGGTCGTGGAGCGCCATCTCCAGCCGTTCGTACGCGTACTTGTCGTGCATGTAGTGGATGCAGTTGAGCGCATCGACGTAGGTCGCGGCGAGCCACTCGAGGAGCTCGAAGTACGCGGGCCACACGACGGTGTCGTCGAGCACGTCGCCCTCGATCGGCGCGCGACCCGGAACGACCAGCTCACCCGTCAGCTCGTCGCGGCCGCCGTTGATGGCGTACAGCAGCGCCTTCGCGATGTTCACCCGGGCCCCGAAGAACTGCATCTGCTTCCCGACGCGCATCGGCGAGACGCAGCAGGCGATGGCCGCGTCGTCGCCCCACGCACCGCGGATGAGCGGGTCGGACTCGTACTGGATGGCGGACGTGTCGATGGAGACCTGGGCGCAGAAGCGCTTGAAGCCCTCGGGG
>CAKTZW010000593.1 GCA_934636065.1 uncultured Labedella sp. | reverse complement strand
GCCTCGATGCTCATGCTCGCCCTCCCCGGCGGCGCCTACCTCTACCAGGGCGAGGAGCTCGGGCTCCCCGAGGTCGTCGACCTGCCGGACGAGGCCCGCCAGGACCCGACGTGGTTCCGCACCAACGGGGAGCGGTACGGCCGCGACGGTTGCCGCGTGCCGATCCCGTGGGAGTCGGCGGCTCCCGCATTCGGCTTCAACGAGACCGGTGCGTCCTGGCTGCCCCAGCCCGCGGGATGGGCGGATCTCGCCCGCGACGCCCAGGTGGACGTTCCCGGCTCGACGCTCGAGCTCTACCGGTCGGCCCTCCGCCTGCGCGGCGAGCACGCGCTCGGCACGGGGCGGCTCGAGTGGGTCGAAGGCCTGCCGGCCGACGTGCTCGGCCTCGTGACGAACGACATTGTCGTCTTCGCGAACATCGGCACGACGGACGTTGCCGTGCCCGAGGCGTTCCTCGACACCGAACTGTTGCTCGCGAGCGGCCCCTTCGACGGCGCGACGCTCCCGGGGGACACCACCGTCTGGTTCCGCCTGGCCTGAGAGCCGGTCGGCGCGGTCACACGGTCGCTGAGCCTGTCGAACCGCCGCGCCTCCTGAGGGGCCGAGGCCCTTCGACAAGCTCAGGGACCGGTCGGAAGGCGGGTCAGTTCGTGTTGGCGTAGAGCCAGGCGAGCGGGTCGACGTGCTCGGTGCCGCCCAGCAGGATCTCGAAGTGGAGGTGCGGGCCGGTCGACCGACCCGTGTTGCCGGTCTGTCCGATGACCTGGCCGACCGTGACGGGGTCGCCGACCTCGACCGTGCGGGAGCCGTTGATCATGTGGCCGTAGAGGCTGCGGACGATCTGGCCGTCGACGACGTGCTCGATCACGATCTTCACGCCGAAGGCGCCACCGGAGTCGGTCGACTCGATGACGACTCCGTCGGCGATCGATTGGATCGGCGCACCGTAGCCGGGGTTGAAGTCCTGGCCCTTGTGGTCCGTCGAGCACCCGATCGAACATCCCGGACGGGCGCCGTAGCCGCTGCCGATGTGCACACCCACCGCGAACGGCCACTGGATGGTGCCGTTCGGGTCGTTCGTGAAGGTCGCCTCCGGCTGGATGCCGAGCGCCTTGGCGGCGTCGATGGCGGAGATCGCGCCGTAGGTGTCGCGCTCCAGCGCCTCGATCTTGGTCTCGCCCGATGCGGCGACGGTCTGCGTCTGCGCGGACCCGCCGGTGGCCGGCTCGCCCTGGGTGACGAGCACCTTCTGTGCGGCGACGTCGTCGGCCGACAGCAGCGCGTTGGCCGGGAGCGAGGTGGCGAGCGTCAGAAGCCCCGCGACGCTGAAGGCGGCGAAGCTGAACGACTTGGCGGCGACGCGGCCGGCCCGGCTCGCGCGCGACACGACGGGGACGGGTGCAGCCGCCACGGCGGCCGCGGCGACGGGCGTCTCGAGCTCGGTGCGCGGCACGAAGACGGGGCGCTCGATCTGCTCCGTCACGTGTCCGATGGCCGCATCGGACGTCGTCGTCGCGGCGTCCATGACGTCGATGTGGACGGTGTCCGCGGCCATCGCCTGCTCGGCGTCGAGCACGATGACGGGCGAGACGCTCGCGATGACGGGCTCCACCGGGACGTGCTCGACCATGACGGCGACGGCCTCGCGCTCGTCGACGATCGCGTTGTGGGCGGCCACGTCCGCCGGATCGTCCTGGACGATGGTGAAGGACTCACCGATGGGCTCAGCCTCCGTCGCCAGCACCAGGTCGGCCGGGTTGGCGGCGACGGGAGCGGGCTCGAAGGTGGCACGCGGCTCGACCGTGAGCAGCGGGATCCGCTCGTCAGGAGCCAGGGCCGGTCGCGACCGCCGATCGCGACGGGTCACGACGGGAAGCGATTCTGCGGCGTCGAGGACGCTCGTCTCCAGGGCCACG
>CAKTZW010000592.1 GCA_934636065.1 uncultured Labedella sp. | reverse complement strand
TCCCCACACCACCGTGGGATGACGCGAGCGATCCTCGTGAACCGTAGGCTGATACCCGGAAGGGAGACGGAACCATGGCTTCGACGTCTGCGGCGGTCACCGCCTGGGAGTCCCTGTTCCGTGCCCAGGTCGGCGTCATGCGCACTCTCGCCGCCGAGTTCCCCACCGATCTGCTCTCGCTCAACGAGTACGACGTCCTCTTCAATCTCTCCGTCCAGCCGGATCGCAGGGCCCGCCTCCGCGACATCAACGACCTCGTGCTCATCAGCCAGCCGAGCGTCTCGCGGCTCGTCGACAAGCTCACGCGGCGGGGACTCGTCGCGAAGTGCCCGGACGAGAACGACGGCCGCGGCACGATCGTCCGCCTCACCGACGAGGGGTACGCCCTGTACCGACAGGTGGCGCTCCAGCATGTCAAGGTCATCTCCCGCGTCATGACGATCGAGCTCGACGACGAGGACCTGTCAACCCTCACGGCCATCACGGACCGGATCAGCTCGGGGCTGCGCCCCCGCACCTAGGCTGACGGGATGGCTCACCCGTCCATCGTCTGGTTCCGCGACGACCTGCGCGTCGCCGACAACGGAGCGCTCACCGCCGCGATCGAACGAGGCGGACCCGTCGTGGCGCTCGTCGTGCTCGACGACGTCAGCGACCAGGTCCGCCCGCTCGGCGGCGCCGCGCGGTGGTGGCTCCACGGCAGCCTCGAGGTGCTGCGCGAGCGGCTCGACGAGCTGGGCGTGCCGCTCGTCCTGCGGGCCGGGCCGGCGGAGGCCGTCGTGGCCGGTCTCGTGGCCGAGCTCTCGCCCGACGCGGTCTTCTGGAACCGCCGGTACGGGGCCGAGCGCCACATCGACGAGATCATCAAGACCGGCTTGCGTGAGGCGGGGATCGAGGTGGCGAGCTTCCCGGGCTTCCTGCTCAACGAGCCGTGGCACGTGCAGACGGGGGCCGGCACCCCGTATGCCGTCTACTCGCCGTTCTGGCGTGCGAGCCTCGACCGCATCGCGCACCATCCGGTCCCCCAGCCGCTTCCCGTGCCGCCCCCGGCCGGTGAGCGGGCACCCGACGTGGACGGCGACGCCCTCGACGACTGGGCGCTGCGGCCGACGGCGCCCGACTGGGCGACCGGCATCGCGGAGCGCTGGACCCCCGGAGAGGACGCCGCCCACGCCCGGCTCGACGAGTTCGCCGACACGGAGCTCGTCGACTACCTGCGGTCCCGCGACCACCTCGACGTCGACGAGACCTCGAGGCTCTCGCCACGGCTGCGCTGGGGCGAGCTGACGCCGCGGCAGGTCTGGCACGCGGTCTCCCACCAGAGCTCGGAGGCCGCGACGACCTTCCGTTCCGAGCTCGGCTGGCGCGAGTTCGCCTGGCACTCCCTCTACGCGCGACCGGACCTGCACGAGAGCAACTGGCGCCCGGACTTCGACCGCTTCCCCTGGCCGCCGCTCGATCGTGACGCCCTCCGCGCCTGGCAGCGCGGCCGTACCGGCATCCCCCTCGTCGACGCGGGTATGCGCGAGCTCTGGCGGACCGGGACCATGCACAATCGCGTCCGCATGGTCGTCGCGTCGTTCCTCACGAAGAACCTCCTCATCGACTGGCGACTCGGCGAGCAGTGGTTCTGGGACACACTGGTCGATGCCGATCCGGCCAGCAATCCCTTCAACTGGCAGTGGGTCGCGGGCAGTGGAGCCGACGCCGCCCCCTTCTTCCGCGTCTTCAATCCGGAGCGGCAGAGGGAGAAGTTCGACGCGAACGGCGCTTACGTCGCCCGCTGGCTGCCGGAGCGGGGAGGCCCGGACTACCCGGAGCCCATCGTCGACCTCGCCGCGTCCCGGCGGGCGGCGCTCGACGCATGGGAGTCGATCCGGCGCTGAGTGCACCCGCGCCGCGCATCGCAACCCCCCTGCAC
>CAKTZW010000591.1 GCA_934636065.1 uncultured Labedella sp. | reverse complement strand
GTCGCCAGGAGCGTGCGTCGGATGCGCCGCGTCAGGGGGTCGGCGAGGAGGCGGGCGACGAGGACGCCCGCCTGGTAGGCGGCGTAGCCGAGGGGAGCGGTCGCCGCGGCGATCCCGAGGGAGGCGAGGTGGATGGAGCTCCACGTGCTGACGCCCGCATCGACGGTGAAGGCCGCGAGGATCAGGAGGCCGAGCGCGACGATGGGGCCGGCAGGGAGTCGGCGTTCGCTCATGGCAGTGCGGTCCCGCCGGGGTCGGGCGGCTCGGGACCCGTCGAGCGCTGAACTCGCGGCGGCGAGGTACACGACCTGCGCCCCGGACGCGATCAGCAGTGCGGTGACCCCGCCGAGGGTGGTGGCGAGGGCCGCGGACATGCCCAGAGCGCCGACGATCGCGCCCGTCGTGTAGACGGCGAAGTATCGGCCCAGCCACGGTCGTCGCGAGCGCCGTTCGACGAGCACCCCCTGCATGGCCGAGGAGGCGTCGATCGTGCCGAGGCCGACGCCGTAGACCGCGACGGAGACGACGAAGGGGATGAGCGAGGGGGAGAGCGCCGCGCCCACGAGTCCGATGGACTGCAGGACGAAGCCGAGGCGGATCGCCGAGCGGCTGTTCGAACGCACCGCCACCGCGTCGGCGAGGACGGATCCGGCGGCGGCCGCGACGCAGACTCCGAGCAGGATGACGGCGACGATGGTCGCATCGAGGGAGTGCCGCGCCTGGAACCCCGGCAGGGCCGTCACGACGACGGCGTATCCGAAGCCTTGGAGGCCGTACGCCACGCCGACAGCCACTGTGCCCGCCGCCGACCCCGCAGTCGAGCCCTTCTCCGGGCCCGCCGGCGTGCTCGCCGCCGGGCCCGACCCGCCCGGCTCCGGTGCAGGTGAGGGCCGGCGCGTCATGACCAGACGAGCGGAGGCGACCCCATCCGGGAACGGCGGATGTGAGACTGGACGGGTGACCTCACTCCCGGAGCTGCGCGACGAGATCGCGGCGCATCCGTCGAACCGGTGGGCGACCGAGCAGGGCTGGCGGCCGCTCGTCGTCGGGTCAGCACGATCGCGCGTCCTGCTCATCAGTCAGGCGCCGGGACGGCGGGCGCAGGAGAGCGGGATCCCCTGGGACGACGCGAGCGGGGCGCGATTGCGCTCGTGGCTGGGGGTCACGGACGACCAGTTCTACGACGTCGAGCGGTTCGCGATCGTCCCGATGGACTTCTACTACCCCGGGAAGTCGCCGGCGAGCGGCGACCTGCCGCCCCGGCGGGAGGTGGCTCCGCTCTGGCACCCGAGGATCCTCGAATCGCTCGAGCAGGTCCGTCTGACGATCCTCGTCGGCTCCTACGCGCAGCGCTACTACCTGGCGCGGCGGCGGGCAGCGACGCTCACCGAGACCGTGCGGCGGGCGGCGGAGTTCCTGCCCGCGTTCCCGATCGTGCATCCGTCGCCGCTCACTCTCGGCTGGCAGGCGCGGAATCCCTGGTTCGAGTCCGAGACGATCCCGCTGCTGCGCGCCCTCGTCGCGGAGTCCGTCTCCTGAGAGGCACGGCCGGACGGTGTCTCCGACCGGTCGGGCTACTTGAGCAGTCGGGAGAGCACCCGGTCGGCCAGCGGCTTGCCGCGCGTCTGGCACGTCGGGCAGTACTGCAGCGTGGAGTCCGCGAAGATGACCTGGCGGATGGTGTCGCCGCACACCGGGCACGGCTCGCCCGTGCGCCCGTGCACCCGCATGCCCGACCGCTTCTCCCGTTTGAGCTCCGTCGCGTCGAGGCCGTCTGAGCGCTCCACGGCGTCCTCGAGCGTCGACCGCATGGCCTCGTAGAGACGCGCCACATCGTCCGGCCGCATCGACGCCGGCGCGAAGGGCGACATCCGCGCCACGTGCAGGATCTCGTCGGAGTAGGCGTTGCCGATGCCCGCGA
>CAKTZW010000590.1 GCA_934636065.1 uncultured Labedella sp. | reverse complement strand
CCCCCGCACGGCCGTGAACGACGAATGCCCCGTCCGAGGACGGGGCATTCGATGTCCGCGAGGAACGGCGAGCGAACCTCAGAGCGCTGACGCGACGATCAGAGCGCGGCGACCTTGCTCGCGATGGCCGCCTTGCGGTTCGCGGCCTGGTTCTTGTGGATGACACCCTTGCTCACGGCCTTGTCGAGCTTGCGGCCCGCGACCTTGAGCGATGCGACAGCCTTCTCCTTGTCGCCGGCGGTGATCGCCGTGCGCGTCGCGCGGATGGCGGTCTTGAGCTCGCTCTTGACCGCCTTGTTGCGCTCCTGAGCCTTCTTGTTGGTGCCGATTCGCTTGATCTGCGACTTGATGTTTGCCACGTGTACGTACGCTTTCGTCGATTGTCTGGATGATGTGTCGGTCACGAGAGAGGGTCGCGTCCGACGATTCGTGTGGAGAGACCCACACGCAAGCCAACAGGAAACGATACCAGTTCACCTGCCGGAGGGGAAATCTCGCTCGCTCGCGGCCAGGCCGCCGTCGCGTGTCCCGTCCGTCGGTTCGGCCGCCGTTCCCGGGGCGGCCGCCGCGGCGTCGAGCACGATGCGCGTGAACGCCTCGGGCGTCACGAGGGACACCAGGTGGGTCGCCCGCCTCACCACGAACACCGGCGCCTCGGGGCGCGCCGCTCGGAAGCGGCGTTCGTCGAGTCGGAAGTGGTCGAGCGCACCCGTGACGAACCACACCGGCCCCGGGTACGCCGCCAGGTCCTCGAGCGGACGCGTTCGCCCGATGGCGGCGAGGGTGTCGTCCATGGCGTCGAGAGCCACACCGCCGCTGCGGATGTCCTCGGCCGCCGAGCGTCCGACCGCTGCGCGCGCCATCGTGTCGTTGAGCCAGCGCCCGCGGTCGGGGAGCCGATGGATGGCCCGCGCGAGCAACCGGTACCCGGCGAGGCCGACGCCACGAGGCAGCGTGAAGCACGACGACGCGACCAGGAGCGCGACGGACTCCGGGCGACGTGCGGCGTAGGCGATCCCGAGGTAGCCGCCGAGCGACAGCCCGACGAGCACGACTCGGCCTCCGAGTGACGCGACGGCCTCGTCGATGACCGCGACGGCCGCCTCGAGCGTGAAAGGCTGCCCCATCCGCGTCCCGTGCCCCGGCAGATCGACGGCCTCGGCCACGACGCCCTGCGACCGCAGGGCGGCGAGCTGCCCGCGCCACATCGAGGCCGACGTGCGGATGCCGTGAACGAACAGGACCGGCGGTCGACTCATGCCGCCATGGTAGGGGCTCGACCCCGGACATCGGTGGACTCGACTCGATGCGGTGACGCCGGGCAATAGCGTTGACCCATGCCGCAGCTCGCCTCCCACATGTCGTCCGTGCCCGAGTCGGGAATCCGACGACTCTTCGAGATCGCCCTCGGACTCGACGACGTCAACATCCTCGCCGTCGGCGAGCCCGACCAGCCCGTGGCTCCGCACATCGGCGAGGCCGCTGTCGCCGCGTGGAACGCCGGCGAGACCGGGTACACCGCGAACGGCGGCATTCCCGACCTGCGTCGAGCCATCGTCGCGAAGCTCGCGCGGGACAACGGCCTCGACGTCGACGTCGAGCAGGTCTGGGTGACGATCGGTGCGACCCAGGCGCTCTTCCAGGCGATGGGGCTCCTCCTCGACGCCGGCGACGAGATCCTCATCCCCGATCCGGGATACACGACCTTCGCGATGAACGCCCGGATGCTCCAGGCCGTGCCGGTGCCCTATCGGCTGGCGCCGGAGGCCGGATTCACGCCCGATCTGGAGGAGCTCGAGACCCTCGTCACTCCGCGCACTCGCGTTCTGCTCGTGAACTCGCCCTCGAATCCGCTCGGTCGGGTGTTCTCCGAGGAGCTGCTGCGGGACCTGCTCGCGTTCGCCGCCCGTCACGACCTCTGGATCC
>CAKTZW010000589.1 GCA_934636065.1 uncultured Labedella sp. | reverse complement strand
GTCGTCGCCCCCGTCGCGGCCGCCGCGACCCTCGCCGGGGCGCCGCAGCCCGGCGGCCGTCGGCGGCGCCCGCGCGGGGCGCGGTCCACCGGGGCCTCGATCGCCTTCAGCGTCGCCGCCGTGATCGTCTTCGTCTGCTCGGTCTTCCCGGTCTACTGGATGCTCAACACGTCGTTCAAGCCGAACGCCGACGTGATCGCGCCCACCCCCCAGTGGTGGCCCGAGAGCTTCACACTCCGGAACTACGCGACGGTCCTGTTCGAGCCGGCGCGGCCCGACCGCGCCGACTTCGCGTCCTCGTTCGTGATGTCGCTCGCCGTCACGGGCCTCACGCTCGCCATCTGCCTCGTGTTCGCCTTCCTCGGCGCCATCGCGCTCTCGCGGTTCCGGTTCCGCGGCCGCCGCCAGTTCGTCATCGCCCTCCTCGTCGTGCAGATGATCCCGGGCGAGGCCATGATGTTCACGGTGTTCGGCATGATCGACGGCTGGAGGCTGCTCAACACCGTGCTCGGACTCACGCTCGTCTACCTCGCGGGAGTGCTGCCGTTCACGATGTGGATGCTCCGGGGGTTCGTCGCCGGCGTGCCCGCCGATCTCGAGGAGGCGGCGATGATCGACGGCTGCAGCCGCAGCCAGGCGTTCTGGCGGATCACGTTCCCGCTCCTCGCCCCGGGCCTCGTCGCGACCGGGGTGTTCGCGTTCATCCAGGCCTGGAACGAGTTCCTCATGGCGCTCATCATCATGCAGAGTCCGGGTTCGTACACCCTCCCGATCTGGTTGCGCGCCTTCCAACAGTCGACGGCGGCGACGAACTGGGCCGCGATCATGGCGGGCTCGACGCTGCTCGCCGTTCCCGTCGTCGTGTTCTTCCTGTTCGTGCAGGGCCGGATGACGGGTGGAATCGTGAGCGGCGCGGTGAAGGGGTGAGCGCCGGGAATCCCCGGATCGGACTTGACATCGGCGGCACCAAGACGGACGCCGTCCTCGTGGGCGACGAGGCCGCCATCAGGTCGCGCGTGCGCATCCCCACGACGTGGGGCCCCGAGGGCGTCATCGACACGGCGACGCGAGCCATCGCCGAGGTGTGCGCGCTCGCCGAGGCGGACCCGGGGAGCGTCGGATCGATCGGGATCGGCGTGCCCGGTCACGTCACGGCCGACGGGCGCGTGCGGCACGCCGTCAACCTCGGCGTCGAGGAGCTCGCGCTCGCGGCGGCCATCGAGCAGCGCACGGGCCGGCCGGTCGTCGTCGAGAACGACGTGAAGGCCGCCGCGCTCGGAGCGGCACGCCTCCTCGGCGTCGACGGCTCGCTCGTCTACCTCAACCTCGGGACCGGGGTGGCGGCGGGGCACGTCGTCGACGGCCGTCTCCGGCGGGGAGCGAACGGCGCGGCGGGGGAGGTGGGGCACATCTCCGTGGATCCGGCCGGGCACCCCTGCCGATGCGGGCAGCGCGGCTGCATCGAGACCCTCGCGGGCGGGGCGTACGTCGCGGAGCACTGGGGTGCGCCGAGCGACTACCCGGTGCTCGCGGTGTTCGACGCCGCCGACCGCGGCGACGACCGTGCGCTCGCGATCCGATCGGGGCTCGCGCGCGGCGTCGCCTCGGCCGTCACCGTCCTCGCCCTGTCCGTGGACCCGGACCGCGTGGTCATCGGCGGGGGCATCAGCGCGCTCGGCGAGCGGCTCGTCGAGGTGGTCCGGGAGCGGATCGACGCGGCCGCGGCGTCGTCGGACTTCCTCCGGTCCCTCGATCTCTCCGCGCGCATCGACCTGCTGCCGCGATCGCTTCCCGCCGCGGCCTTCGGCGCTGCGATCCTCGCGGTCGGTCGCTGACGCCGCGGCGCCACTCCCCTCCGCGAGGACCGGTCAGCCCACGACGAGCGGGTCGAACACCTTCCCGGGGTTGAGGAGCCCGAGTGGGTCGAAC
>CAKTZW010000588.1 GCA_934636065.1 uncultured Labedella sp. | reverse complement strand
GGCCTACCCCGTGCTCAACATGACGACGAAGGCGACGGTCAACCTGCGCAGCTCCCCGTCGGGCGGCGCCATCATGGTCGTCGGCAAGGGCACGAACGTCGAGGTCATCTCGAGCTCGCGGCTGTCGTACTTCGTGGCCGTCGGGGGCAGACGCGGCTACATCGCCGCTGTCCACCTCGCGAACCGCTACTGACGCGAACGACGAACGGCCGCCGCCGGACCCGGGTCCGGCGGCGGCCGTTCGTCGATTCGGGGGGCCTCAGCCCCGGCCGAGGCCGGTGTAGGTCCAGCCCGCCGCGCGCCAGGCGTCGCGGTCGAGGCAGTTGCGTCCGTCGATGACGACGGTCGACGACACGAGTGACGCGACCTCCGCCGGGTCGAGGGAGCGGAACTCGTTCCACTCGGTCAGGACGATGACGAGCTCGGCACCCGTGAGGGCCTCCGTCGTCGACGTGTAGGTCAGGTCGGGGTGGCGCCGCGCCGCGTTGGCCGACGCCTCGGGGTCGGTCGCGCGGACCTCGGCGCCGAGCTCGTGCAGCCGGGAGGCGATGTCGAGGGCCGGCGAGTCGCGGATGTCGTCGCTGTTCGGCTTGAAGGCGAGACCGAGGATCGCGATCCGTCGCCCGGTGACGTCGCCGCCGAGCGCCTCGGTCGCGAGGTCCACGACACGCGACCGGCGACGCAGGTTGATCTCGTCGACCTCCGTCAGGAACTTGACGGATTCGCCGACGCCCAACTCGGTGGCGCGCGCCTGGAACGCGCGGATGTCCTTCGGGAGGCAGCCGCCGCCGAAGCCCACGCCCGCGTTGAGGAAGCGCCGCCCGATCCGCGCGTCGTGCCCGATCGCGTCGGCGAGCTTGGTCACGTCGGCGCCGGCGACCTCGGCGACCTCCGACATCGCGTTGATGAACGAGATCTTCGTGGCGAGGAAAGCGTTCGCGGCGACCTTGACGAGCTCGGCGGTCGCGTAGTCGGAGACGATGAGCGGGATGCCGGACGCGAGGGGGGTCGCGTACACCTCGTCGAGCGTCCGCTTCGCCTCGTCGGCTCCCTCGGGCAGCCCGTACACGAGACGGTCGGGGCGCAGCGTGTCCTCGATCGCGAACCCCTCGCGGAGGAACTCGGGGTTCCACGCGAGCGTCGCGCCGCGCTCGGCCACGAGCACGCTCAGCCGCTCGGCCGTGCCGACGGGCACGGTGGACTTGCCCGCGACGACGTCGCCGCTCGACAGGTGCGGGAGCAGGGCCGTCACCGCGGCGTCGACGTAGGTGAGGTCGGCGCTTAGTCCGTCGGCGCTCTGCGGCGTGCCGACCGCGATGAAGTGCACGGCCGCGCCCTCGGCCTCCGAGATGTCAGTCGTGAAGGTCAGGCGACCGCTGTCGATCTCCGTCCGCAGCAGCTCGGGCAGACCGGGCTCGAAGAACGGGGCTCTGCCGTTCCTGAGCGCCTCGATCTTCGACTCGTCGACGTCGATGCCGACGACGGTGTGACCGAGGGATGACATGGCCGCCGCATGGACCGCGCCGAGATAACCGCAACCGATGACTGAAAGCTTCATAACGGCGTTGAGCCTATCAGCGGAAAGTGCGGCACCCGCCTCCCGCCCGCGGAGGCGTCACACCGGCTGGACGAGATCCCGCACGGCGTCGGCGCGCCCCTGCGACGCGAAGCGGGCGTAGCCGTCCGAGGCGAGCAGTCGCAGCACGCCCGGCAGCCGGCCCGGGCGCGCGGCCGGCAGCGCCGAGCGCCGCCGCTCGAACTCCGCCTTCGCCCGCGCGCCGTCCACCGCGTCGGAGGGCGCGCCGAGCTCGGCGAGGCGCTCGGCCAGGATCGCGCTCCGTCGGGCGAGCTGTGCGGTGCGGTCGCCGCGCGGCTCGAGGACCCGCCGCACCTTCCGCCGGAGACCCGGGGCCGCCACCCCGATGGTGTTGCTCC
>CAKTZW010000587.1 GCA_934636065.1 uncultured Labedella sp. | reverse complement strand
GCGACGCCGACGTCGACGGGGCGCACATCCGGACGCTGCTGCTCACCCTCTTCTTCCGCTACATGCGCCCGCTGATCGAGGACGGCCGGGTCTTCGCCGCCGTTCCGCCGCTGCATCGGGTCGTCGTGATGAACCCCGGGTCGAAACCGAACGAGATCCTCTACACCTACTCCGAGAAAGAGCTGCACGGGCTCCTCGCCCAGCTCGAGAAACAGAAGAAGCGCTACCAGGACCCGATCCAGCGCTACAAGGGCCTCGGTGAGATGGACGCCGATCAGCTCGCCACGACGACCATGGACCGGAAGAACCGGATGCTGCGGCGGGTCAGGGTCGATGATGCAGCGAACGCGGAGCGGGTCTTCGAGCTGCTGATGGGCAACGAGGTGGCTCCGCGCAAGGAGTTCATCATCGATGGGTCATCGCGTCTCGACAAAGAGCGCATCGACGCCTGAGCAGCTCGCTCGCCGAACGGCGATGCCCGTCTCCCGGAACCTGCTTCCATTTCGCCGAATCATCCCCGCGACTGAGGCGACGCCCAGCCGAAACGGATGGACTGGGAGGCGTGCTTTCCCCCGCGCCCCGAAGCCTGAGACCTGCGCCACCGATCCGAGTGACGTTGTTCTGGGGCGTCGTCGTCGTCTCGCCGCTCGTACTGGCGGGGCTGCTGTTCGCGGCGATCGGCCCCGGCCCTGAGGCGACACCCGCCGCTGTCGGGTCAGCGCTTGCCGTCACGGCAGGCTTCGTTCTCGTCTGGGCGGGAGGGGTGCGCAGCCTCGGGCTGTGGCTCGTCGCGGCCCGGTCCGCCCCCCTCCTGCCGCCGTCCCGTTCATCGTCGCTCGACCCGACTCCGACGGCCTCGGTGCCGTCCGACGCCCGCGTTCTCCTGCTCTGCTGCACCGCCGACGATCTCGACCCCGCGAGCCTCGCGACCAGCATGCGTCAGACCGTCCCGGTCGACACCGTCATCCTCGACGACTCGTCGACCTCGAGCGCGCGCGCCGCGGTCGACCGGTTCGCCGCCAGCTCGGGGGCGAACGTCGTCCGACGCTCCGACCGTCGCGGGCATAAAGCGGGCAACCTCAACCACGGGTTGGCCGCCGTCGCGAGCGGCTACGACTATGCGGTCCTGCTCGACAGCGATACCCGGCTGCCCGCACGATTCGTCGAGTCGGCAGTGGCGACGGCGTCGTCGTCCCGGCGGATCGCCGTGGTTCAGGGGCTCGTCGAGGCCCGAGACGGTGCGACGAGATTCTCTCGCACCCTGTCCCGGCTGCTCGGCATGCACATCCGCACCACCCATCTCGCTCGGGCGGACGTCGGGGTCTCGCATCTGCTCGGCCGCGGAGCCCTCATCCGGGTCGAAAGCCTCATCGGCGTGGGCGGATTCCCCGAGCTGGTGATGGAGGATCTCGCCGCGAGCGTGGCGCTGAGGCGTGCTGGCTACCGGATCGTTTCGGACCCGAAACTCGTGTCCACTGAGGAGTATCCGCGCGACTATCGAGCGTTCCGCGTGCAGTACGGCAAGACGATCGAGGGCGCGATGGAACTTCTGCTCGCGGCTCCCCGCGCTCTTCGCGGGTCGGGGCTGCGTTGGTGGGAGCGGGCGGACCTGCTGTTCGAACTCGCGCATCCCGTCGCCGCGCCACTCGGCGGGATCGCGATCATGGCCGGCAGTCTTGCGTTCGCGGCGATCGGGCACGTCCTGATGCTTCCGCTGTGGGCGGCCGCGGTCACCTCGGTGCTCGTCACCGCTCCACTGCTTCCGGCGACCGCTCGTGCCGCACGCTCGGCGGGAGTAGCCGAGGCGGCGCGTTTCCTGGTGGCCGGCACGCTGCTCTACGGCTCGACGATGGTGCTCGCGCTGCGCTCCTGCGCCGCCGTGCTGCTCACCGGCCGAGGCACTTTCCGGGTCACGCCCAAGGGGACCTCCGCCGCGA
>CAKTZW010000586.1 GCA_934636065.1 uncultured Labedella sp. | reverse complement strand
CCTGCTTCTCGTAGCCCGCGACGATCTCGCGCTTGTTCGGGGGCGTGAGGATGTCGGACAGCGCCACGGTCACACCCGAACGCGTGGCCCAGTGGAAGCCGGCGTCCTTGATGCGGTCGAGCGTCGCCGCGACCTCCACCTTCGGGTAGCGCTCGGCGAGGTCGTTGACGATCGACGAGAGCTGGCCCTTGTCCGCGACGGCGTCGACGAACGGGTAGTCCACCGGGAGCGCCTCGTTGAAGAGCGCGCGACCGAGGGTCGTGGTGTGGAGGAACGCCCTGCCCTGCTCGAAGCCCTCCGGCGTCTCCTCCTCGCGGAAGTAGAGGCCCTCGAGGCGGATGCGCACCTCGGCGTTCAGGTCGAGCGTGCCCTGGTCCTTCGCGAGGATCGCCTCGGCGATGCTCGAGAACGCACGTCCCTCGCCGACCGCACCGGGGGTGACGGTCGTGAGGTGGTGCAGACCGATGATCATGTCCTGCGAGGGCAGGGTCACCGGACGGCCGTCGGACGGCTTCAGGATGTTGTTCGACGCGAGCATGAGGATGCGCGCCTCGGCCTGGGCCTCGACGGAGAGCGGGAGGTGGACGGCCATCTGGTCACCGTCGAAGTCCGCGTTGAACGCGGCACACACGAGCGGGTGGAGCTGGATGGCCTTGCCCTCGACGAGCTGCGGCTCGAACGCCTGGATGCCGAGACGGTGCAGCGTGGGCGCACGGTTGAGGAGCACGGGACGCTCGCGGATGATCTCCTCGAGCACGTCCCACACCTCGGCGCGCGAACGCTCGACCATGCGCTTGGCGGCCTTGATGTTCTGAGCGTGGCTCAGGTCGATGAGGCGCTTGATCACGAACGGCTTGAACAGCTCGAGAGCCATCTGCTTGGGCAGACCGCACTGGTGCAGCTTGAGCTGCGGGCCGACGACGATGACCGAACGGCCCGAGTAGTCGACGCGCTTGCCGAGCAGGTTCTGGCGGAACCGGCCCTGCTTGCCCTTGAGCATGTCGGAGAGCGACTTCAGCGGGCGGTTGCCGGGACCCGTGACCGGACGGCCGCGGCGGCCGTTGTCGAACAGCGAGTCCACGGCCTCCTGGAGCATCCGCTTCTCGTTGTTGACGATGATCTCCGGCGCGCCCAGGTCGAGCAGACGACGGAGTCGGTTGTTGCGGTTGATCACACGACGGTAGAGGTCGTTGAGATCGCTCGTCGCGAACCGGCCACCGTCGAGCTGCACCATCGGGCGCAGCTCCGGCGGGATCACGGGCACGACGTCGAGGACCATCGCGGCCGGCGAGTTGCCGGTCTGCACGAAGGAGTTCACGACGCGGAGGCGCTTGATCGCACGGATCTTCTTCTGGCCCTTGCCCTCGGCGATCTGCTGGTGGAGCAGCTCGGCCTCGGCGTTCAGGTCGAAGGCCTCGAGGCGCTTCTTGATGGACTCGGCGCCCATGTAGGCCTCGAAGTACAGGCCGAAACGGTCCTGCAGCTCGTGGAACACGGCGTCCTCGGGCTTGAGGTCGCCGACCTTGAGGGTGCGGAAGTCCTCCCAGACGCGCTCGAGGTGAGCGATCTGCTCGTCGAAGGACTTGCGGGTCTGGCCCATCTCCTTCTCGGCGGCGTCTTTCGTCTTGCGCTTCTGGTCCGCCTTCGCGCCTTCCTCCTCGAGAGCCGCGAGGTCGTCCTCGAGCTTCTTGAGGCGGTCGGCGATGCGGGCGTCACGCTGGTCGCCGAGCGTCTTGATCTCGAGCCGCAGCTCGTTCTCGAGACCCGGCATGTCCTGGTGACGCGCCTCCTCGTCGACGCTGATCACCATGTAGGCGGCGAAGTAGATGACCTTCTCGAGGTCCTTCGGCGCCATGTCGAGCAGGTAGCCGAGGCGGCTCGGCACACCCTTGAAGTACCAGATGTGCGTGACCGGAGCGGCGAGCTCGATGTGGCCC
>CAKTZW010000585.1 GCA_934636065.1 uncultured Labedella sp. | reverse complement strand
TGCCCGGAGAGCATCGCACCGCCGAGCCCCACGTCGCCGTCCGAGGCGTCGACGAACGCGCGAACGGCGGCCGGATCGAAGCGGCGCTCCAGGCGAGTGCGAGACGTCGTCACGGACTCGAGCGTCGTGGAGTAGACGACCTTCTCCGCCGCGCGCCAGATCCCCGCGTAGTCGAGCTCGATGGGGGACACGTCGGCGTCCGTCGGCTTCGGCTCCGTCTCCCAGTACGTCATGATCTCGTAGAGCCGCCGGCCGTACAGATAGGTGCCGACGGGTCGCTCGAGGTCGTTGACGAAGGCGTGCACCTCGTCGTCCGGCGCGCTCCAGTCGAAGTTGCCGTCGGCGTCGGCGATGTAGCCGTCGAGCGAGCTGATCGAGGTGTAGATGAGGCGGCCCATGGCCGTCACTGTAGGCCGATCGGACGGCTTCCGCGAGAGGCGGCCGGCGCCATGCGCGTGCGCTGCTAGCGTGATCCGGTGCCTCCCGCCCGCGACGATCGCCCCGCTCACCCGCCCACGGACTCGGAGGACGGAGCAACGGTCCGTCGATCCTGGTTCGGTTCCCTGGGACTCATCGTCATCGCGGCGGGGTACATCGGCGCCCTCGCGTTCGCGCTCGACGTCGTGACCGCGGCCGTCGGGGACGTGATGGGGACCCCCTCGCCGGGCCTCGCCGCGCGCCTGGTGCTCGCTGATGCCGGCGACTCCGCGCCCTGGTTCTTCGGACTGATCGGCGCGGTCCTCCTCGGACTCGACATCGCGGTGGCGAGCTCCCCCGACGCTGCGCGGCGGGAGCGGCTCGCGGCGCTGGCGCTCCCCAGCGGCGCGACTGTGATCGTCGGTGCTGTCGCGATCGGCCTGGAGTCGACCACGACGAACACATTCATGCTGGTCTCCGCGACGCTGCTCGTCCTCGTGCTCGCGACCGAGGTGCTGACGACATCCCGTCGGCCGACCGCCTCTGCTCGCCGTGCGGCGCGAGCGGTGACGGCCCGGACGGTGCGACGCGCGATGCTCGGCGCCGACGATCGTCGTATCGAGCGATCGCTCCCGCAGACGATCCCGCCCCTGGTGGTCGCGCTCCTCGTGACGGCGGTCGTCGCGTCCCTTCCACTTCTGAGCACGCTCGCCGTCAGTGGCGCCGGCGGGGTCGCCGCGCCGGCCGCCCTGATCGCCCTGTCGGCAGCCCTCCTGGGCGGGCTCGCGGGTCTGTCGGTCATCGGCACCACCGTGCCACGCGGCGAGTGGCGCATTGCGTTCATCCTCGCCGGCGCCGTCTTCGCGGCGGGTCTGGTCCTCACCATCTGGAGCATCGCCGTCGGGTGGCCACCGCTCGTCTGGGGCATCGTGTGGGCGGTCGCCGTCGGGTTCGCCGCCGTCGTCGTCCTCCCGGCCTCGGCGGCGCTTCGTGGCGGATCCAGCTCGTGGACCGTCCTCGGTGTCGCGATCCGGCGGCTGGTGGCCGTGATCGCGCAACGAGTCGAGGATTCGGCGGCCGAGCCCGACGCCGAGCCCGACGGTGGGACACAGTCCGAGGACGACGTCGTCGTCACCGACGCCGAGATCGAGGCGGCGCGAGTGCTGTTCGGTATGGGAGCCGCCCCCGTCGACACCGATCCGACCTGGACGGGGCGCGCCGAGGCCGCGCGGTAGAAGGCGGCGAGCCGCTGGAGCGGGGCTCGGTCACCCGGGTCGAAGCGCGTGGGGGCGCCGCACGACGAGACGTCGGCTGAAGGGTGACGGCCGGTCGGCTACGCGCCCGGCGTGCTCCGGCGCGCCCCCTCCCGTGCGGGGACCCCGACGACGAACGACACCGCGAGCGCGGCGAGCGCGATGACGGCGGTATAGCCGAGGGTCGCGACGAAGGGAGCGTTCGGATCGCCGAACGCGGCTCTGAGGACCCAATCCGCCGACCGTGAGCCCGCGCTCACCTCCGGGC
>CAKTZW010000584.1 GCA_934636065.1 uncultured Labedella sp. | reverse complement strand
GGCCTGTGGCGGCCCTGCTCCTCCGGCCGGTCCGCCGCATCGACCGGCCTGCACCGCCGCCCACCCGGGTCGGCCCGGGCGTCGTGCTCAGCGGGTGAGGACGTGGAGCACGATCTCCGGCCAGCCGTTCGCGAGGACGTGGGCGGCCACGATGAGCGGGAGGTTGCGGAAGCGCCACCACAGTACGCCCATGAGGAGGCCGAAGCCGCCCTGGACGACGATGACGGACGCGATGTCGACCACCGGGTTGCCGCCCCCGTGCGAGCCGAGGTGCATGAGCGCGAAGGCGAGCGAGGCGAGGACGATGCCGGGCCAGCCGCCGAGGAGCGCCTCGAGCCGGGTCTGCAGCAGGCGCCGGTAGAGCAGCTCCTCGCCGAAGCCGGCGGTGATGGCGGTGGCGGTCGCGGCGATCAGCAGGTCGGCGCTCGGGACCGCGCTGTAGTCGGGCATGTCCGTGACGAGGCCGCGGAGCAGTGCCCAGACCGCGACGACGGCGACGGGCGCCCACCAGCGCCAGGCGGTCCACGACCGCTCGATGCGCACGGCGACGAGCGGGACGACGACGAGCAGCAGCATCTTGAGCAGGACGTAGTCCTCGCCGCCGATGCCCGCGACGCCGACGACGAGCGGGAACAGGATGACGATCGCGACGAGCACCGCGGTGGTCGCGAGGAGCCGTCCGCGGCGGTCCGGCCGGACGGGCAGCCGTCGGTCGCGCGGCGGGATCAGCAGTGCGAGGGCGATGCCGACGACGCTCGGACCGATGATGAACGGGAGGGGGACCGTCGGGGCACCCGCGTCGCGCGACGTCGCGACTCCCGCCGGACTCGTGACGAGCAGGACGACGAGGGACGCCGCCGCGAGCGCGACGCCCGTCGCCACGACGGCGCGTCGGAGGATCGGGGACGAGGTCGGGACCGCCATGCGTCGCAACGTAGCACGGTCGTGCTAGAACGGTCCACGTCATCCGGACGGCTGACTACGCTGACGCCGTGCCCCGACGGATCGATCGCGACGGACGTCGCGCCGCGCTCGCCGAGGCGGTGTGGCGCGTGATCCTGTCCCAGGGCGTCTCCGCGGTCTCCATCCGCAGCGTCGCCGCGGAGGCGGGGGTCGTCGTCGGCTCGCTCCGCCACGTCCTGCCGACGCGGACGGACCTCCTCGTCGCGTCCGCGGAGCGCATGATCGACGTCGTCACCGCTCGCATCCGGGCGCTGCCCGACGCGCCGCCCGAGCAGCGGGCGCTCGCCGTGCTCGCCGAGGTCATGCCCCTCGATCCGTTGCGCCGCGCCGAGCTCGAGGTGAACGTCGCGCTCATCGCGGAAGGTGCCGCCGAGCCCGCGCTCGTCCCCATCCGCGACGCCGCCCACGCGGGGATGGCCGCCATGTGCCGCGGGGTCGTGCTCGCGCTCGCCGGCGACGGTGCGGATGCGGACGGGATGCGCGCGCGCCGCCTGCACGCGCTCGTCGACGGACTCTCGCTGCAGCTCCTGCACGCGCCCGAGGACGCCGCCACGGACTGGGCGCTCGACGTCCTCCGTGCCGAGCTCGTCGCCCTCAGCGCCGCGCGCTGACGAGGACCGCCGCGACCGGGAAGCGCAGGAGCGTCCGATCCGCCACGTGCGCCGCCCAGGCGGCCCGCAGCCGGCGGCGGCCGTCGTCGTCGGCCTGGCGGAAGCCGTGCTGCTCGCCGGCGAAGAGCAGGTAGGCGTGCGGCACGCCCTTGGCCCGCAGTGCGGCGACCATCATCTCGGCCTGCTCCGGCGGCACGACCCGGTCCTCGTCGCCCTGGAAGACCGCCAGCGGGGTGTCCAGGGCCTCGACGTGGTGGATGGGGGAGCGCTCGGCGTACACGTCGGCGCCTGCGGGCCACGGCGCGATCAGCCCGTCGAGGTAGCGGGACTCGAAGGAGTGCGTGTCGGCGGCCAGTGCCGCCAGGTCGGCGACGC
>CAKTZW010000583.1 GCA_934636065.1 uncultured Labedella sp. | reverse complement strand
GCGGAGGAGGACGACGAGCCGCTGGTCGACGACACGCCGGACGAGTTCGACGACGAGGATGACGAGGACGATGAATTTGACGAAGACGACGCGGAGGTCGGCGACGTCCCGGAAGGAGAAGAAGATGAAGAGTAAGCGTGCCATGCTGAAAGTCGGGATGCTGGCGGGTCTGCTGGCCGTCGTGTCCTGTGGCGTGCTGCTGCCCGTCTCCACGTCGTTCCCTGGGTTCGGCGCGCTGTGGCCGACTCTCGCCGCCCTGCTCGTGCTCGTGAGCGGGTCGAGTCGTGACACGCGCGGGACGGCAGCGTGGCTGCTGTCCCGGCGGGCGCTCGTCTGGCTCGGCGGGATCTCGTACGGCGTCTACCTGTGGCACTGGCCGCTGCTCATCTGGTTCCGGCACCTCACCCGGAGTGAGTCGCCGGGGGTCGTGGAGGGTTTGGGCATCCTCCTGCTCGCGGTACTGCTCGCGTGGGCGACGTCTCGACTCGTCGAACGTCCCTTCGGGAGGTGGAAGCCGGGCGCCCATCGAGCGGACGCGATCAAGACGACGTCGTTGCTCGTCGTCCTGGCGCTCCTCGTCGGTGGGTCCGTCGCGAGTATCGGGTCGATCGACGCGACGGCGCGCGAGACTGCGCGCGCCGCCGAGGAGGCGGCTACCGAGGATGTCGCGTGCGCCGGCGCAGCCGCGATGGTGGCGGGTCTCGAGGAATGCTCCGAGTCGGCGGACCCCGCCCTCCTGCGGCCGGACCCTGGCGCGCTCCTGACCGACACCGACGGGGCGTACGACTGCTACGCGCCGAAGGGCGCGACGGAGCAGACGGTCTGCTCCTTCGGTACCGAGGGCGCCGACACGCTGCGCGTCGCGATCGTCGGCAACTCCCACGCCGCGATGCTCGCCGCCGGTATCCGCAATCGGGTGGACGAGCTCGGCTGGACGCTCGACACGTTCAGCGGCAACGGGTGCGTGTGGGGGGAGATCGTCGTCGAGGTGTGTGAGAGTCGGCAGCGACAGATGACCGAACGGCTCATGACGGGTGAGCCGTACGATCTCCTGCTCGTGACGATCGGGCGCGGGACGCGGCAGATCCCCGAGGAGCAGCTCGAGTCGATGAGCGCCGCGTGGACCGCTCTGATGGAGCGCGGGACGGAGATCGTCGTCGTCGAGGACAACCCGCGCGTGCCCGTCGAGACGGCGGAGTGCGTGATCGCTTCGTCGCCGGAGGAGCTCGTCGACGGCGCGTGCACCTTCGACCGGGACGACGGCTACCTCGTGGGCGACCGCGGCCTGCTCGCCGCCGAGCGCACCCCCGGCGTGAAGACCGTCGAACTCGGCGACCTCTACTGCGTCGACGGCGAGTGCCCCGTGGTGATCGGCAACGTCATCGTCTACCGCGACGACAACCACCTCACGTCGACGTACGTCGAGTCGTTGATGCCGTTCTTCCTCGATCGCCTGGACGAGGTGCGAGCGGAGCCCGCCGGCGGCTGAGCGGCGACGAGCGCCGATGGCCGACTGTGACACCTCGGAAAGAGGTACGTTCTGTCCATGTGGATGACGGAGGACGGGCAGACTCACAGCGCTGCCTTCGATCCGTGGTCGCTCGCGGTCGGGCGTCGCCTCATCAGTGCGGCCCGCCGCCTGGATCGTGACACGTTGGAGATCTTCCGAGACCGCGTCGGTGAGATGTTCCTCGTCATCGAGCCCCACGTCGAGCGGGAGATCAGCTACTCGCCCTCGGAACAGGACTGGGAACGCCGCATCCTGCCTGACAGGTATGCGGAGTCGGTGGTCGCGGGCCTCAGGTTCGACGACGCGGATTCGGTCAGCGCGGCCGTGCTCGACCTCCCCGCTCGGTGGATGCAGGACGGCGTCTACTTTCTGGATCTGGCGTTCGACGAGGCGACGGAATCGCGTTGGTACATCCTCCGGAAGCGGCTGCTCTGGGCGTGGCGTTCGC
>CAKTZW010000582.1 GCA_934636065.1 uncultured Labedella sp. | reverse complement strand
GCCCAAGGTCGTCGACGCCGGCGATCGCGGCCGCATCCGTTCCCTCGGGGAAACCGTCACGACATTCGGTCGGACGGTCGAGCTCGTGAGCGACGAACTCGATCAGGGTCAGCACGACGCCGAGTCCGACGTCCTCGCCGTGTCTCCCATCGGCATGCTCGTCCGGGCTCGGGTGTTCGCGGAGCTCGGGGGGTTCGACACCGCGCTCGGCCCGGTCGACGACGGCCTCGACTTCTCCATTCGCGTGCGACTCGCCGGGAGCAGGGTCGCCCTCGTCCCGGCCGCCGTGATCTCCTCCGCCGGCGACGGCATCGCCGGCGCCCCCCGCGGTCGACGCCGGGGCACCCTGCAGCGTCGGGCACGCCTCGCCCGAGCCGCCGAGCTGCACCGGCGGCTCGTCTACGCGCCCACAGCGCTGCTCCCCGTCCACTGGCTGTCGATCCTTCCCCTCGCGTTCGTCCGCTCCCTCGCGCTGCTCGTGCTGAAGCGGCCGGGGCTCGTGGGGGCCGAGTTCCGCGCCGCCCTCCGGGTCGCCTTCGCCGACCCGCGGATCCCGGCGTCCAGAGCGGCGCTCGCCGCCTCGCGCCGGGTGGGATGGTCGACGATCGCCGACCTGCGGATGCCCTGGCGCGAACTCCGACGACGCCGACAGCTCGAACGCGAGGTCGCGGGTGACGACGCCGCCTGGACGGAGCGGACGGACCTGCGATTCCTCGGGGGAGGCGGGGCGTGGCTCGTCCTCGCGTCCACGGTGGCCGGGCTCCTGCTCCTGCTCCCGCTCGTGCCCGCGACGGTCCTCGACGGCGGGGCGCTCCTGCCTCTCTCCCGCTCCGTCGGCGAGCTCTGGTCCAATGTCGGCTGGGGCTGGCGCGACGTGGGCAGCGGCTTCGTGGGCGCGTCCGATCCCTTCGCCGTGGTGGTCGCAGTGCTCGGCACGATCACGTTCTGGGATCCCTCCTTCTCCCTGGTGCTGCTGTGGCTGCTCGCGCTCCCCATCGCGACTCTCGGAGGCTGGTTCGCCACGACGCGGTTGAGCGAGCGGAGCGGCTACCGTCTGCTCGGCGCACTCCTGTGGACGCTCTCGCCCGCTCTGCTCGCCGCGCTCGCGGACGGACGGCCGACGGCCGTCATCGTGCACCTCGTGCTGCCCTGGCTCTTCCTCGCGGGGACCGCGACCGCGCGGTCGTGGGCCTCGGCGGCGACGACGGCCATCCTGCTCGCGATCGTGCTCGCGTGCGCCCCCGTGCTCGTCGGAGCGCTCGGACTCGTGTGGGCCCTCGCGCTCGTGTCGGCCGGTCGCGGCGTACTCCGCGTCCTCCTCGTCCCCGTCCCGGCCTTGGCGCTCTTCGCGCCACTCGTGTGGCAGCAGGGTGTCATGGGCTCGCGGTGGGCCGCCCTGCTCGTCGATCCGGGTGCTCCCGTCGCCACCGAGGCCGTCGGACCCGCCTCGCTGCTCTCGGGGTTCCCCGTCGACCGCGACGGCACGTGGGCCGCCCTCCTGTCGTCGTCTCCCGTCCCCGCGTCCGCACTCGCCGTGGCCCTGCCGATCCTCCTCGCCCCGCTCGCCGTCCTCGCGCTCACGGGACTCTTCGTGAGGGGACAGCGACGCACGCTCGTCCTGCTCGGCGTCGCCCTGCTCGGTCTCGGCACGGCCGTGCTCGCCGGCTCCCTCACGATCGCGAGCGTCGACGGCGTGCCCATCGTGGTGTGGCAGGGCACGGCCATGAGCCTGTACTGGCTGGGTCTCATCGGCGCCGCGATCTCGGGGCTGGAGGGCCTCGGTCGCCGTGGCTTCGTGCCGGCCCTCGTGGCCGCCGTCGCTCTCGCGGTCGTGGTGGTCCCGCTCGCCGGAGCCAAGGCGTTCGGCACCTCCGTCGTGACGGCGGGCTCCGGTCGCACGCTCCCGGCCTACGTCGACGCCGCGGCCGGCGAGGACCGCTCCATCGGGACCGTGCAGATCACGCC
>CAKTZW010000581.1 GCA_934636065.1 uncultured Labedella sp. | reverse complement strand
CGGCTCGAGTCCGCTCGTTCCGTGTGTGAGGCGGTCGTGCGCCAGGGCACCAGGAGAACCGGCCGACCGGCCGGGTACAACCGAATGGCGCTTCCGCGCCGGAAAAGGAGAACGGCTCATGGCCGTCGTCACCATCCGCCAGCTGCTCGACAGCGGCGTGCACTTCGGGCACCAGACCCGTCGTTGGAACCCGAAGATGAAGCGCTTCATCTTCACGGAGCGTTCCGGCATCTACATCATCGACCTGCAGCAGTCGCTCGCCTACATCGACAAGGCCTACGACTTCGTCAAGGAGACGGTCGCGCACGGCGGCACCATCCTCTTCGTCGGCACGAAGAAGCAGGCCCAGGAGTCGATCGCGGAGCAGGCGACCCGCGTCGGCCAGCCCTACGTCAACCAGCGCTGGCTCGGCGGTCTCCTCACGAACTTCCAGACGGTATCGAAGCGACTCGCCCGCATGAAGGAGCTCGAGGAGCTCGACTTCGAGGACGGTTCGAAGAGCGGCTTCACGAAGAAGGAACTCCTCATCAAGAAGCGGGAGCTCGACAAGCTCCACAAGTCGCTCGGTGGTATCCGCAACCTCACGAAGACGCCGTCGGCGCTGTGGGTCGTGGACACCAAGAAGGAGCACCTCGCGATCGACGAGGCCAAGAAGCTCGGCATCCCCGTCATCGGCATCCTCGACACGAACTGCGACCCGGACGAGGTCCAGTACCCGATCCCGGGCAACGACGACGCGATCCGTTCGGTGAGCCTCCTCACGCGGATCGTCGCCGACGCCGCCGCCGAGGGGCTCATCCAGCGTCACCAGAAGCCCGAGGAGGGCGCCGAGGCCGCCGAGCCCATGGCCGAGTGGGAGCAGGAGCTCCTCCAGGCGGGTCAGGCCACGGAGGCTCCCGCCGCGGAGGCGGAGCTCCCCACCGAGGAGAACGACGCCGACGCCGTCGTGGCGGAGAAGAACGCCGCCAAGGGCGACGACGCTCCGGTCGAGGACCCGAAGACCCCCGAGACCGACGCCCAGACCGAGGCGCGTCTCGAGGCCGAGGCGACCGAGGACGAGAAGGTCCCCGCCGCCGACGCCGACAACAACTGACGAGCAGAGGAGTACCAGCCGAATGGCAAACTTCAACATCGCGGACCTGAAGGCTCTTCGTGAGCAGCTCGGGACGGGCATGAGCGACACGAAGAACGCGCTCGTGGAGGCCGACGGCGACGTCGAGAAGGCCACCGAGATCCTGCGGCTCAAGGGAGCGAAGGGCAACGCGAAGCGCGCCGACCGCTCCACGAGCGAGGGCCTCGTCGCGTCGCTCCAGGGCGACGCCGGCGTCACACTCATCGAGCTCGCGTGCGAGACCGACTTCGTGGCGAAGAACGACAAGTTCATCGCGCTGTCCGAGAAGGTCGTCGCGGCCGTCTCGGCCGCCGGCGCCTCGACCCTCGAGGCCGCCCTCGCTGCCCCCCTCGACGGCACGACGGTCGCGCAGGCGATCGACGACCAGGCCGCCACGATCGGCGAGAAGGTCGAGCTGCGTCGAGTGGCGCTCGTCACGGGAGACCAGTTCGCCGTCTACCTGCACCGCACGTCCAAGGACCTGCCCCCGCAGATCGGCGTGGTGGTGGCATACACCGGCTCGGACGCCGAGACGGCACGCGGCGTCGCTCAGCACATCGCCATGTTCGCGCCGCAGTACCTCACGCGCGGCGACGTCCCCACGGACGCCGTCGACAAGGAGCGCGACATCGTGACGGAGATCTCTCGCGGCGAGGGCAAGCCGGAGGCGGCGCTGCCGAAGATCGTGGAGGGTCGTCTCACGGCGTTCTTCAAGCAGGTCGCGCTCCTCGAGCAGGACTACGCCCGCGACAACAAGCAGCAGGTCGGCAAGATCCTCGAGGCCGCCGGCCTCACGGTCACCGACTTCGTGCGCTTCAAGGTCGGCGCGTAATCGATCAATGAAAGAGTCCGGATCGCTC
>CAKTZW010000580.1 GCA_934636065.1 uncultured Labedella sp. | reverse complement strand
CCGGGAATCATCCGCCGCTTCCGATGAGGAGGGCTCACCCATGAGCGAGAACGAACCACCTGAGGTGCCGGCCACGGCCCTCGGACCCGTCCGTCCGCTGTCCATCAGGATCTCTGACGGCCTGCGAGCGCAGCTGGAAGTGATTGCCCAGCTGAATGACCGCAGCGTCACCGATGAGATCCGTCTGGCACTGGAGGCCTGCGTCGAGACCAGCAAGTCCGACCCGAAGGTACTCGAGCGCGCCTCGACGGTGCGTGTTCCTGCAGGCCTCGTCACCCGAGGTCCTCGACCGCCTCTTCGCGGACGGCATCATCCGGGCGAACGGGCTATACGACACGTCACTGTGGGTCGAACGCAACGGTGCGGTAGCGATCGTCACCGCGGATGAGGCGTCCGAGGAGATGGCGAAGGACGCAGGACGGACGTGGATCAGCCTCGACGAGGACCGACCAGGCGAGAGCTGAGTCGCAATGCGTCTTCGAGCCCGTTCCGTGCAGTGCACGAGGGCGGAACTCGATTCCGCCCTCAGAGCGTGACGACGCCCTCGCGGATGCCCCACAGCACCGCTTGGAGGCGGTCTCGGGATTGCGTCTTCTGCAGCAGGCTCGCGAGGTGGTACTTGACCGTCGTCGGCTCGATGTAGAGCCGCCCGGCGATCTCCGCGTTCGACAGTCCCTCGGCGAGGAGGCGGAGAACATCGAGCTCTCGAGCCGTGAGCAGCGAGTGGTCGTCGGCTCCCGATGATGCGGGAGCCGCGGGGCGTCGCTGCGCGAACTCGCTGAGGATGCGCCGCGTGAGGCGCTGATCGAGGGTGCCGTCTCCGGCCGCGACCGACCGCACGGCGCCGAGCAGGGTCTGTTCGTCCGCTCCCTTCAGGAGGAATCCCGCCGCTCCCGCCTCGAGGGACGCGAAGACGTCCTCGTCGACGTCGAAGGTCGTGAGGATGAGCACGTCGGTGTCGAGGGCGGGGTCCGAGGTGATTGCCCGCGTGGCCGCGATGCCGTCCATGACGGGCATCCGGATGTCCATGCACACCACGTCCGGGCGCAGCTCGCGGACCCGGCGCACGGCCTCGGCCCCGTCGGCGGCGTCCCCGACGACCTCGATGTCCGGTTCGCCCCCGAGCACGACGGTGAGGCCGGCGCGGACGACGGCCTGGTCGTCGGCGATGAGGAGTCGGATCACGGGCGGTTCCTCTCGGTGGGGGCGGGGATCGTGAGAATGTTGCGCCACCCGCCGTCGTCGCGCGGTCCGCTCTCGAGGGTCGCGCCGACCAGGCCCGCGCGCTCCTCCATGCCCGCGAGTCCGTAGCGCTCCCGAGACCCGGGATCGCCGTCGCCGCTGAGCGGATCGTGCCGCTGTCCGTTCGTCACGGTGAGACGGACGGCGTCCGCGTCGTACTCGACTCGGACGTCCACGGCGGCGCCCGGGGCATGTCGTGCCGCATTCGCGAGCGACTCCTGCACCATCCGATAGCCCGCCGTCTCGGCGAGCGGCCCGAGCGGTCGCGAGTCGCCCTCCTGGCTGAACCGGACCTCCATCCCGCGAGCGCGCGCGTCCTCCACGAGTCCGGCGATGCGCTCGATCGACGGGGACGCGACGGGAGCATCCACTCCCGCGTCCGCGTCGTCCTCGTGGCGCAGCAGGCCAACGGTGCGGCGGAGGTCCGCGAGGGCGGTGCGCGCGTCGTCCTGCAATGACTGCAGGGTCTCTCTGGCCCGCTCCGGATCGCTGCGCGTGAGGGCCGATGCGGCCTGCGCGCTCACGATGATCCCCGACAGGTGGTGGCCGGCGATGTCGTGGAGCTCGCGAGCGAGCGCGGCGCGACCTGCTCGGAGTTCCCGCTCCGCGCGGTCGAGTCGCTCGCGCTCCGCGAACTCCGCCCGCTCCCGGAGGGCGTCGAGCCCCGCACGGGAGCCCTGGCCGAGCCGCTGGCGAACGGCGGCCATGGGGTCCGGCTGGGGCTGGCTATTCAC
>CAKTZW010000579.1 GCA_934636065.1 uncultured Labedella sp. | reverse complement strand
GCGACGCAGTTCTTCCTCTTCACCGCGGGCGGGTGGTACACGCTGTTCGGCGTCGGCACCCTCGCCTTCGGCTTCGTCTTCACCCTGTTCGAGATCCTGGTTGCCGTCCTCCAGGCTTACGTCTTCACCCTCCTCACCGCGGTCTACATCCAGCTCGCGGTCGCCGAAGAGCACTGATCCGTCATCACTGACCCGTCAGGCGCCCGCCTCGACGTCCCTACGAAAGGAAACACACCAGTGGACTCCACCACGATTCTCGCCGAGATCAACGGCAACATCGCGACCGTCGGTTACGGCCTCGCCGCGATCGGCCCGGCCATCGGCGTCGGCATCGTCGTCGGCAAGACGATCGAGGGCGTCGCTCGCCAGCCCGAGCTCGCCGGTCGTCTCCAGGTGCTGATGTACATCGGTATCGCGTTCACCGAGGCGCTCGCCTTCATCGGTATCGCGACGTACTTCATCTTCACCAACTGACCTCGCCCCACCGAAACTAGGAGGCATGATGCTTCACGCAGCGCTTTCAGCTGCCGGAGAGGGTGAGACGCACAACCCGGTCATCCCGGAGTGGTACGACATCACCTGGTCGCTGGTCTGCTTCGCCATCATCCTGTTCGCGTTCTGGCGCGTCTTCCTCCCGCGACTGCAGAAGATGCTCGACGCCCGCTCCGCGGCCATCGAGGGCAACATCGCGAAGGCCGATGAGGCGCAGCGTCAGGCCGAGGCCGCGCTCGAGCAGTACACCGCGCAGCTCGCCGAGGCTCGTCAGGAGGCCGCCGCGATCCGCGAGGGCGCTCGTGAGGACGGCAAGAAGATCGTCGCAGAGGCGAAGGAGCAGGCCGTCGTCGAGGCGCAGCGCGTCACGGCCGGCGCCCAGGCGCAGATCGAGGCGGAGCGCCAGGCGGCCGTCGTCTCGCTGCGTCGCGACGTGGGAACGCTCGCGCTCGACCTCGCCGGCAACGTCATCGGAGAGACCCTCGCGGACGACGCGAAGGCGTCGGCCCTCGTGGACCGCTTCCTCGCGGACCTCGAGGCATCGGAGAAGGCCAGCCCTTCAGCAAGGAACAACTAACCAGTCATGGGTAGCGCAACTCGGGAGGCACTCGCCGCGTCGAAGCAGGTCCTCGACGCGACGGGTTCCGTCGACCTCACGGTCGCGGCGGAACTCTTCCAGATCGGCCGGGTCGTCGGCGACTCGCTCCAGCTCCGGAGCCTCCTCGCCGACCCCGCGACGCCGGAGGACACGAAGCGGGCGATCGTCGAGCGCGTGTTCGGCCAGGCGACGGGGGAGACCACACGGTCCCTCGTCGGCGCTCTCGTCACGGCACGCTGGTCCGAGCCGGAGGACCTCCTCGAGGGTATCGAGGACCTCGCGCTGCGCGCGGCCGCGGTCGCCACGGGCGACCAGACGTCGATCGCGTCCGAGCTGTTCTCGTTCGGTCGCGTCGTCTCGAGCGACGCGCAGCTCGAGCTCGCGCTCGGTTCGAAGCTCGGCCGTCCCGAGGCGAAGGCGACGCTCGTGTCCCAGCTCCTCGACGGCAAGGCCTCACCGGCCACGGTGATCATCCTCAGCGCGCTCGTGCAACAGCCCCGCGGCCGCCGCATCGGCGAACTGCTCCGACACGCCGCCCGCGTCGTCGCGGATCAGCGCGGACAGACCGTCGCCACAGTCACGAGCGCCACACCGCTCGGCGCCGAGCAGCTCGAGCGACTCCGGTCGGCCCTGTCGGCGAGCTACAGCCGCGACCTCACGATCAACGAAGTCGTCGATTCCGCGGTCATCGGCGGGCTCCGCATCCAGGTGGCGGACGACGTCATCGACGGAAGCATCTCGACCCGCCTGGGCGAGCTCAGAAGACAACTCGCCGGCTGACGCCGAGCGACGGCATTACACGGAACACCCCACAGATAGGGAAGAAGATGGCAGAACTCACGATCAGCCCGGACGAGATCCGTAACGCGCTGAAGGACTTCGTCGGCTCGT
>CAKTZW010000578.1 GCA_934636065.1 uncultured Labedella sp. | reverse complement strand
TCACGCTCACGACGAGTCAGCGGCTCCTCGTCGTGGCGCTCGCCGAGGACATCCTCAAGCAGAACTCGCCGGGCCGCGGGGAGATCCCACCGTCTGCCGACGCTGCCAAGCGGCTCGGATGGACGCAGACGGCCTTCAACCGCAAGCTCGACAACGTCTGCGACAAGCTCGACCGTCACGGGGTCCAGGGGCTCCGCGGCGGCCGCGGGAAGCTCGCCACGAACCGGCGGGCGCGACTCGTGGAGTACGCGGTCTCGACACGGCTCGTCGACGCCGACGACCTCATCCTCCTCGAGCGGAACGCCGGGGACGATGCCGAGGCGACCGCGGGTCTCGACGGGCCGCCACCGCCACCGCAGCATCCCCAGCCGCCGCAGCGCCCACTGTCGTAGGCGGCGTTCCGAGCCGTCGGGACACGCCCCGGGCCGCCTGAACTGGGGGCAGCTGCGGACGCCGTCCGGAAGGCGACCCGGACGGCGTGCGTGTTAGCGTAACCTTCCGGGGGCCGCTCTCCGCCGTCGGGCGACCGCCTCCGCGACGTCTGACACGAAAAGCTGCCGAGGGGATGTGACGGGGTTGGGGATCTCGACGTGGTTGCGCGGCCGGAAGGTCACCGCATCCGTCGTCGCCGTATCGGTCCTCGTGGCCGTGCCCGTCTCCTTCGCGATCCTCCACGACGGCTTCCCCGTGACCGACGTCACCCTCGAGGCCAAGGACGTCTGGGTCACGAACGGATCGGAGCTCCTGGCCGGTCGACTCAACCGCCAGATCGAGGAGCTCGACGCCGCCGTGCAGACGGTGTCCAACGACATCGACGTGCTGCAGGACGGCGAGACGGTCGTGCTGCACGACATGTCGGGGTCGACGATCGAGATGATCGACCCCTCCTTCACGACCCTCGTCCAGCAGACCGACGTCCCCGCGGGATCGAGCGTCGCCCTCGGAGCGACGACGCTCACGGTGCTCTCGGGCGAGGGCGACCTGTGGACCACCGACGTGACGTCGGGCCTGCAGCTCAGCACCGTCGACACCGACCCGGTCCTCGAGCTCGGAGCGGGCGCTCGAGTGGCGGTCTCCTCGACCGGCACCGTCTTCGCCGTCTCGACCGAGGACCGCGAGCTCCACACCCTCCCATCCGACGGCAGCGAGTCGTCCACCCAGAAGCTGCCACCGCTCGACGACATCGAGCTCGCCGCCGCCGGCGAGAAGCCCGTCATCTTCGACAGGGCCGAGAACCGGATCGTGCTCGGCGACGGGTCGGGCGTCGACCTCCCGGAGACCGGCCTCGCGCTCCAGCAGTCGAGTCCCTCGGACGACGTCGCCCTCGTGGCGACGGGCGAGTCCCTCGTCGCCGTCCCGCTCGAGGGCGGGGAGGACCCGATGGTCGTCTCCGCGAAGGTGTCGACGCCCGCGACGAAGGCGGAGGACGTCGCCGCGCCGGTCAACCTCGCCGGGTGCTGGCACGGGGCGTGGTCGTCGTCGAGCCGTTACCTCGCCGTGTGCGACGAGATCGAGATCGACCGGCAGGACGTCGAGCCGACGGCCGACGGCTCGCCGCTGATGTTCCGCGTCAACCGGCAGATCATCGCCCTCAACAACCTCTTCACCGGCGACATCTGGCTCGTCGATGCGAACATGCGGCTCGTGCAGAACTGGGAGGAGGTCACCCCTCCCGAGGAGGACGAGGGCGAGGAGGGCGACGAGAAGGCCTCCCGGCAGTCGTTCGAGGACACGATCGCGGAGCGCACCGACACCAACCGCCCGCCGCTCGCCCGTGATGACGACATCGGCGCGCGGCCCGGCCGCTCGACGGTCCTCCCGGTGCTCGACAACGACACGGATCCCGACGGCGACGTGCTCACCGTCATCAGCGACACGGGCGTGGCCGAGAAGGACGGCCGACTCGAGTACATCGACGGCGGCCGCGCCCTGCAGCAGAAGAACGGGCAACAGCGCGGGCAGCGCACCGCGCTCGGCCAGCTTGCGAAG
>CAKTZW010000577.1 GCA_934636065.1 uncultured Labedella sp. | reverse complement strand
CGACGTGGTGATGGACACGGTTCCTTCTTCCTCTGAGCGACGCCACGGAGTGACACCGGAGCGACCGGGTTTCGGTCGCGGTGTTAACTATTAGTCACTATGTCCAACAGTGTCAAGCGTGTCCAGAACTTGTAGACTCGTGGGATGACCGACCCCTCCTCCGACCCGCGCGTGGCGCGCACCCGCCGCGATGTCGTCGACGCCACGGCGACGCTCCTGATGGAGGACGGCTGGGACGCCGTCACGCACGCCGAGGTCGCGAAACGCTCCGGCTACGCGAAGGCCACGATCTACACGCACTGGCCGAGCCGGCTGGACCTGGTGCGCGCGGCGATCGAGCAGATCTGCGACATCTCGGACCACCCCGACACCGTCGGCGATCTGCGGCAGGACCTCCACACGGCTCTGTCCGACTTCGCGCACGATCTCGTCGACGGCCACCACGGCCGTCTCCTCGCGGGAGTGGTCGAGCGCGCGGGCCGGAGCGACGTCGTCAGCGGCCAGCGACAGCGGCTCTACGACACCGGAACGGGCGGCCTCCGCTCGATCCTCGAGACGCACCTCGACCCCGAGCACGTCGATCCGGCGCTCGCCCTCCTCACCGGGGCGATCCTCGTGCGGGTGACCTTCGAGGGTCGACCGGCGACGCCGGCCTTCATCACGGACGTCGTCGAACGCGCGCTCGCCTCCACGTCGCCGCGCACGGGCGCCTGAGCGAGGCGGCGGGCGCGGCCTCGGTCAGTCCGCGGAGGAGCCGTCCCGCACCGTCCCGGGACGCCGCCGCGGCGCCAGGACCCCGGCCAGCAGCAGTGTCACCACACCGGCGAGGGGCACGAGGACGAGGCCGACCCGGAGGCTCGACGCGTCGGCGATGAGTCCGACGATCGGCGGCGAGAGCAGGAAACCGAGCCGCATGAGCCACGACACGATGGTGAGGCCGGTGCCGGCGCGGAGCCCCGGGAGCTCGTCCGCCTGGTGCATCGCGGCGGGGATGAGGGTCGCGACCCCGAAGCCCGCGGCGGCGAAGCCCGCGATGGTCCCCGGAACCGACGGGAACACGAGGGCGAGCCCCATGCCGATCGCGGCGATCGCCCCGCCCAGCCGAGCGACGTTCCGTTGGCCGAAGCGGTTGACGAACCCGTCGCCGAGCAGGCGCCCGACGAACTGCGCGCCGACGAGAGCGATGAAGCCCCACGCGGCGACCGCGGCCGTGGCGCCGAGGTCACGATCGAGGTAGAGAGTCGCCCACGAGAACCCGGCGTCCTCCACGACGATCCCGGACACCGCGACGACGACGAGCGCGAGGAGCATCAGGACCGTCCGCGGCCGCAGCCCGGCGCGGGCCGCCGCGCCCGGCGATACGTCCACCGGAGCGGCGTCGTCGCTGTCGGGCCCTGGCAGGCAGAACCGCAGGGCGACGAGGGCGACAGCCGCGAACAGCGCCGCGGAGATCGGGAGGTGCACCTGCCGAGGGATGTCGAGGGCGATCGCACCGGCGGCCAGCACGCCGCCGAGGACCGCGCCGATCGACCACGTCGCGTGGAAGGAGTTGAGGATCGAACGACCGTAGCGGCGCTGCACCCGGAGGCCGTGGGAGTTCTGCGCCACGTCGGTGATGGAGTCGAGCGCGCCCGAGACGAGGAGCGCGAGCCCGAAGAGCGCGAGCGACGGCACGAAGGCGACGAGCACCGTCGCGGTCGCCGTGAGCACCGTGCCGAGCACCGCGGTGCGGGCGGAGCCGAACCGCCGCAGCAGCGCGGCGGCCGCGAGCCCGGCGAGGATCGCGCCCGTCGCCGACGCGGCGATCGCGATCCCGTACGCGGAGTTGTCGAGGCCCAGGTCCGCCTTGATCTCCGGATATCGCGGCACGACGTTCGCGATGAGGGCGCCGTTGGTGAGGAAGAGCGCGTTGACCGCCGCGCGGGCGCGACGTTCCTGACGGGACGGCCCGGAGGACGATGGAGCAGGCATGTGTACGAGCGTACACATG
>CAKTZW010000576.1 GCA_934636065.1 uncultured Labedella sp. | reverse complement strand
ATGCGGGGCACTCCGTGCCCTCCCGCGGCGTACCACCGGTCGCGCGCTGCTTTGACGGCGAGCAGGCAGCTCTGCGTCCCGCCCGACGTGACCGATCCGACCACGTCGCCGTCCCCGTTGAGCATCTCCCGGGCGAATCGCACCACGTCGCGCTCGAGGAGGGCCACCGACGGGAAGGTGGTCGGATCGAGCGCGTTGAGGGACTGGACCGCCGCGGACGCCTCGCGCGCGAGGGCGTCCAGTGCCGGGGAACCGGGGTCGTAGACGTACGACAGCACGTGCCCGCCATGCGTCGGAGCGTCGGCCGCCCGCATCGCGGCGAGGCGGTCGAGGATCGCGCGGGACGTGCCGTCGAGGCCGTCGCCGGTCGTCATGGGGCCTCCGTGCCCGTCGACGGCACAGTGGGCGAATCACCGGATTCGGCGAGGGGACCGTCCACATGGCTGCGTCGGAGAGGGTACCTCCGAAGCGCCGCGAGGCTCGCGACGACGAGTGCGGAGGGGACGACGCTGAACGCGACCACGATGCCCACCACGGCGAATCCCGGCTGCTCGACGCCGCCCACGTCGGTGGACTCGACGTAGCCGGTGACGGCGAGTGTCACGGCGAGCAGGATGGCTCCGAACGCCATCCCGGCCGTCTCGCCGGCGGTCCAGAGCCCGCCGATGACACCGGCGTGACCCGTCCCGCTCCGGCGCGCACCGTCGGAGATGACGTCCGGCAGCATCGCGAGGGGCAGGGCCTGCATCCCGGCGTAAGCGGCTCCCGCGAGCGCGATGGGGCCGTAGACCCAGGCTCCCGGCGCCCAGAGCAGACCGAGCAGGAGGAGGGCGGCGATCGCGAAAGCGACGCTCGCCAGCACGAACGCGCGCTCCTTCCCGATCCGCCGGGCGAGCGCTCCCCAGGCGGGTGTGAACAGCACCGCGGGAGCGATGAGGGCGAGGAAGAGCAGCGTCACCGCGACGTCCGAGCGCAGGACCCAGGTCGCGACGTACTGGGCGCCGGCGAGCATCATTCCCGTCGCGAGCCCCTGCAGCATGTAGGTCGCGAGCAGCGAGCGGAACGCCCTGCTGCGCCGCAGCGCGTCGATGCCGCCGGAGTAGTTCTGAACGAGCGACGCTGTCGGTCGTACCCGGGCGCGCGGGACGTCCGTGGGCGCGACGCGTGAGGCGACGAGCATGCCGACGCCGATCACGACGCCCGCGACGGCTCCCATGAGGAGGTAGCCGCTAGCCGGATCCCCGCCGACATCGCGCAGGACCGGGCCGCCCGCTCCGAAGAGGAGGATCGCGAGAGTCAGCACGACGACGCGCCACGTCAGCAGGCGCGTGCGCTCGTCGTAGCGCGCCACGAGTTCGGCGGGAAGAGCGACGTACGGCACCTGGAAGAGGCTGAACGCCGTCGCGCAGAGAACGAAGGCGACCACGACCCATGCGCCGCTCGCGAGCGGACCGATGCCCGGCGGCACGGCGAACGTCAGCGCGAAGAACACGGGGAGCGAGACGGCACCGAGCACCATGAAGCGGCGCCGCGTGCCCGTCCGGGCGAGGCTCTGATCGCTCCGTGCTCCGATGATCGGATCGACGACGACGTCCCACACCTTCGCGATGGTGACGATGGCACCGGCTGCGATGGCCGTCACCCCGAGCGTGTCCGTCAGGTAGTAGAGGAGGACGAGGCCCGGGAGCGTCGCGAAGCCGCCCGTGGCCAGGGAGCCGATGGCGTAGGCCGCGACCGTCCGCCGCTCGAGCGTCCGCGACGTCGCATCCATGCGGCGATCCTAGCCGCCGCTCCCCGAGCGGCGGGGTGCCCATCGGAGCGCGGAACCCGTTTCGGCGCTGGCGGCTCCGGGCAATACTGTGGGGGAATGACAGACGACGATGTCGATACCCGTGTGGAGGGCCGCCTCGGCCACATCACACTCGACCGGCCTTCTCGCCTCAACGCTCTGACGCCGGCCATCCTCGCGCGGATCTCGGACGCCCTCGCGGCGT
>CAKTZW010000575.1 GCA_934636065.1 uncultured Labedella sp. | reverse complement strand
TTCGCGACCTGACGATCGGGTACGAACCCTGGCACCTCGAGCTGAGCATCGGGCACTGGGCGTCGGACGGGCTGCTCGCGATCTTCTTCTTCATCGTCGGCCTCGAGCTCAAGCGGGAGTTCATCGCCGGAGACCTGAAGGATCCGAGGACGGCGGTCGTACCCGTGCTCGCGGCCGTCGGCGGCGTCATCGTGCCGGCGGTCCTCTACACGATCGTCAACGCCTCCGACCCGGAGACCGTGCGCGGCTGGGCGATCCCCACGGCAACGGACATCGCCTTCGCCGTCGCCGTGCTCGCCATCATCGGCTCGAAGCTCCCCTCGGCTCTGCGGATCTTCCTGCTGACCCTCGCGGTCGTCGACGACTTCATCGCCATCGGGATCATCGCGGTGGTGTTCACGAACGACATCGACCTCGTCGCCCTCGCCCTGGCGCTCGTGCCGATCGCGGTGTTCGGTCTCCTCGTGCAGCGGTACCGGCGTTTCTTCGGCGGGCGGGTGTGGGCGGGCTGGGTGATCCTCGTCCCCATCGCGTTCGTCGCCTGGGCGCTCGTGCACGCGTCCGGCGTCCACGCCACGATCGCCGGGGTCGCGCTCGCCTTCACGGTTCCGGTGCTCCGCAGCGCCGCCTCGGGCGGGCCCGATGCCGGTCCGGGCCTCGCGGAGGTCCTCGAGCATCGGATCCGCCCGCTCTCCGCGGGGGTCGCGGTCCCGATCTTCGCGTTCTTCGCCGCCGGCGTCACGGTCGTCGGCGACGGATTCGCGGCCGCGCTCACCGACCGGGTGACGATCGGCGTCGTGGTGGGCCTCGTCGTCGGCAAGGTCATCGGCATCGCGGGCACGACCTGGCTCGTGACGACGCTCACGAGGGCGAGTCTCGACGACGCCGTGAAGTGGATCGACCTCATCGGGATCTCCCTGCTCGCGGGGATCGGGTTCACGGTGTCGCTCCTCGTCGCCGGGCTCACCTTCGGAGAGGGCAGCCCGCACGACGATCACGCGAAGGTCGGGATCCTGCTCGCGTCCCTCATCGCCGCGGGCCTCGCGACGGCCGTGCTCGGGCTCCGCAACCGCCACTACGCGCGCGTCGCGGCCGAGGAGGCCGAGGACGCCGTCGCCGACGGCGTCCCGGACGTGTTCCAGCGCGGCTCCTGACGGCGTCAGGGGTGCGGTCAGGCCGAGCGTTCCGCCGTCTTCGCACTCCTTTCCTCCGCCGGCAGCGGCACCATGGCGTCGAGGAACTGGCGCACCCACGCGATGAGATCGTGGTCGGCGAGGGGCTCCCCATCGACGCGCGGCATGGGCACCACGAGCGCGCTCGTCTGCTTCAGGTACTTCGCCTGCGGGAACATGCGTCGCAACCGCGCCTGGAGGGAGTCCGGCAGATCCACCGGAGCGGCCCGCAGGTTGCTTCCCATGGCGACGAGCTCGCCGAGGCCGGAGCGCTGGGCGCGCTGCCGCAGTCGCGCGACCTCGACGAGCGTCGCGACGGCCGCCGGCGGCTCTCCGTACCGGTCGGTGAGCTCCTCGACGACGAGGTCGATCTGGTCCGCCGCCGCGGTCGGCGCGCTCGCGACCGAGAGCTTCTGGTACGCCTCGAGCCGCAGCCGCTCGCTGTCGACGTAGTCCTCCGGGATGTGCGCGTCGACGGGCAGCTCAAGCCGCAGCTCCGTCTGTCCCTCCGCGACATCGCCGCGGAACGTGGACACGGCCTCGCCGATCATGCGCAGGTAGAGGTCGAAGCCGACGCCGGCGATGTGACCGGCCTGCTCGCCTCCGAGCAGGTTGCCGGCGCCGCGGATCTCGAGGTCCTTGAGGGCCACCTGCATGCCGCTGCCGAGCTCGTTGTTCGTCGCGATCGTCGAGAGCCGGTCGTTGGCCGTCTCCGAGAGCGGCTTCGTCTCGTCGTACAGGAAGTACGCGTACGCCCCCTCCCGACCCCGGCCCACGCGACCGCGTAGCTGATGCAGCTGGCTGAGACCGTACATGTCGGCGC
>CAKTZW010000574.1 GCA_934636065.1 uncultured Labedella sp. | reverse complement strand
GAACCCGGTCAGGCCGATGACGAGAGGCAGTCCGCTCGGCACCTCGTCGGCCGTGGGGAACAACTCGTACAGTGCATCGGAACTGGGCATGGATTCATGCTAATCGCGCCTCGGACCCCGAGGGCCGGACGCGGTGCGCTCAGGGCGAACAGCGGACGCGACCCCCGCGACGGACCCGAGCGGGCCCGTGGAGCCCGGCCGTTAGCATGGCGACATGGCGATTCCCTCCCTCTTTCTCACCACCGCTCCGGCCTCAGACACGACATGCGACGTCCTCGTCGTCCTCTCCGCGAAGGGCCAGGACGGACCACGCCTCGTCGGCCCCTCCGTCGACCCCTCGCTCGAGTCCGCGCTCGTCGCGGTGTCCGCGACCGGCGCGGCGGAGGAGCTCGTCCGCCTCCCCTCCCCGATCGACGCCGCCGGGTCACTCGCCGTCGTCGGAGTCGGGAGCGAGGCGGACGCGGAGAGCGTGCGCCTCGCGGTGGGTGCGGCCGTGCGCCGGTTGCGGGGCACCGCGCACGTCGCGATCGACGCCTCGGCGCTCGAGCGCGACACGGTCGCGGCGGTCGCCGAGGGTGCCGTGCTCGGTTCCTACGCCTTCACCCGCTACCGCAGCGCGTCCGCCACCGACGCGAAGCCGCCGGTGGCGGACGTCACGGTCATCGTTCCGGAGACGTTCGGCGCGGACGAGCGCGACGCCCTCGTGCGCCGCGCGACCGCGACCGCGAGCGCCATCGCGACGGTCAAGGACCTCGTGAACACCCCGGCGTCCGACCTGTATCCCGAGTCCTTCGCCCGGCAGGCGACGGAACTCCTCGCCGGCACCGACGTCGATGTGCGGGTGTGGGACGAGGACGCCCTCGAACGGGACGGATTCGGCGGGCTCCTCGGAGTGGGCCAGGGGTCGTCCCGGGGTCCTCGACTCGTGCGCATCGACTACGCCCCCGCCTCGGCCACCAGTCACATCGCGATCGTCGGCAAGGGCATCACGTTCGACACGGGCGGACTATCGCTCAAGCCCGCGGGCTCGATGGTCGGGATGAAGTACGACATGACGGGAGCAGCGACGGTGCTCGCCGTCGTCGCGGCGGCCGCGGAGCTCGGGCTGCCCGTCCGTCTCACGGGGTGGCTCTGCCTCGCGGAGAACATGCCATCCGGCACGGCGATGCGGCCGGAGGACGTCATCACCATCCGCGGCGGACGGACCGTCGAGGTGCTCAACACGGACGCCGAGGGTCGGCTCGTGATGGCCGACGGTCTCGTCGCGGCGAGCGAGGAGGAGCCGGACCTCATCCTCGACATCGCCACCCTCACCGGCGCCGCGTCCATCGCGCTCGGCTCGCGCTACTCCGGAGTGATGGGAGACGCGGACCTTGCCAGGCGGGTCGTCGACGCCGGAGAGGCGACCGGCGAGAAGCTCTGGCACATGCCGCTGCCATCCGAGCTGCGCGCGCTCCTCAATTCCGACGTCGCCGACATCGCGAACGCGAAGATCGGAAATCGCAACGGAGGCATGCTGCTCGCCGGCGTCTTCCTCCGCGAGTTCGTCGGATCCGTCGACCGCATGCCCATCCCGTGGGCGCACATCGACATCGCCGCGACGGCCAACAACGAGGGTTCGCCTTACGGATTCACGGGTTCCGGCCCGACCGGGGTCGGGGTGCGGACGCTTCTCGCTCTCGCGGAGAGCGTCGCGACCGCGTAGTAGGGTTCAAGGGGCGTCAGCGCCGGATTCCGGCCCGTCGGATCGGCGGCCCGGGAGTCCCCGCGGGATCCGCTGCACAGCATCCTCGGCGCAGACCCGTCGACACAGACAAGGGAGCAGCTCAGTGCCAGAGCAGAATTTCGACATCGTCGTGCTGGGCGGGGGCAGCGGAGGATACGCCGCCGCCCTGCGTGCGAGTGAGCTGGGCTTCTCCGTGGGCCTCGTCGAGAAGGACAAGGTCGGCGGGACGTGCCTCCACCGCGGCTGCATCCCCACCAAGGCGCTGCTGCAC
>CAKTZW010000573.1 GCA_934636065.1 uncultured Labedella sp. | reverse complement strand
CCCGGCGCGGGCGGCGCGGGTGATGACCTGGGCGGTCTGCGGGAGCGTCCCCGCGATCACGGAATACCACGCGTCGCAGCCGGCGAGGAGCCCGGTAGCGGCGAACCCGTCGCCGGAGACCCCGATCGTGACGTCCGAGGGGATGCGGCCGCGGATCTCGGCGACGCGCTCGCGGGCGGCATCCAGCTGGGTTGGGACGCCGGGGATCTTGATCGACGCCACCCGGGGCAGGGCGGCGATCCGGCCGTAGAGGTCGTCGGAGAACGTGACGTGCGTCGTGCCCGGGTTGTCGTAGACGACGAGGGGGACGGACAGTCCGGCCACCACGTCCTCGAAGAGCCCGAACACCTCGTCGGGACCGAGCGCCTGGTAGGTGACGGGGGCGAGGAGCACGGCGCTCGCGCCCGCCTCCTGCGCGTCGTCCGCGAGTCGCTGCACGAGCGACGTCCGCAGTGCCCCGATCCCCACCATGACGGGAACCGCGCCGGCATGACGGACCGCGAGGTCCGCGACGCGGCGCCGTTCCTCACGGTCGAGGTAGAGGTAGGACCCCGTGGATCCGAGCGCGGTGATCGAATCGACGCGTGCGTCGACGAGTCGCTCGATCAGGCGCACATACGCGGCCTCGTCGACGGTGTCGTCGCGCAGCGGGGTCAGGGGGAATGCGCTCAATCCGGAGAAGATGGCGGCTCCGATCGGTCGGGGTGGGTGGACGACTGTCAGCGCCGGCGGAGGCGGCGCAGGATCGGGCCGACGGCGGCACCGAGTTCGGGCGAGCGCATGAGGGCGAGAACGACGACGTACACGACGGCCATCACGCCACCCATGAGGAGCATGGACACGATCGCCGTACCGGCGTTGTCGAGAGCGAAACCCCCGGGGACGTACGCGCCGACGAGCAGGCCGACGGCCATGCCCGTGCCGGTGGCGGGGATCGCGGCGAGGACGTAGCTCGTGAGCGACACGAGCACGGGCCGTACGCCGAGGGGCCCGATCTTGCGCCGGAGCAGGACGTAGGCGAGCGCCATCTGCACCGTTCCCGCGATGCTGATGGAGGCGGCGACCGCGATACCGATGAGCTGCTCGGGGAAGTTGGAGCTGAGGAGCGCGAGCGCCGAGAACACGACCACCTGCACCGCCGTGAAGACGAACGGCGTCCGGGTGTCGCCGAGCGCGTAGAAGGCACGTTGGAGGACGAACAGGATGACGAAGGGGACGAGCCCGGCGACGTACGCGATGAGCGGGTACGTGAGCAGCCACGCGTGCAGGTACGTCTCGGTGAAGAGACTCGCGATCGGGACGGAGCAGACGACGATGACGGCGGCGGCGAGCACGATGAGGAGCGTGATCTGTCGCACCGCCGAGGCGACGTCCGCCGTGAGTCGCCCGATCTGGCGGGCCACGGCGTGCTCGGACATCCGGGTGAAGTAGGCGGTCGCGATCGACACCGCCACGACCGAGTGCGGGAGCATGAAGATGAGCCAGGCGTACTGGAGCGCCGCCGTGGAGGGGCCGGAGCCCGACGCGAGCATCGTCACGTTCGACTGCACGATGCCGGCGACGAGCGTGGCACCGATCATGGCGAGGGTCCAGCCCGCCATCTTGGCGGTCTCCCCGAGCCCGATGCCCGTCCAGCCGAAGTCGGGGCGATAGCGCAGCCCCGCGCGCTTCCAGAAGAGGAACAGCACGAGGGCCTGCGCCGCGATTCCGAGCGTGGCCGAGCCCGCGAGCACGGCCACCATGGGGCCGCTCCACGAGGTCACGGAGCGGTCGCCCGTGGGGTCGGCACCGAAGATCGCCCCGAAGACCAGCAGGCCGGCGATCGCGACGACGTTGTTGAACACCGGCGCCCACGTGAAGGGGCCGAAGAGCTTGTGCGCGTTGAGCACCTCGCCGAGCAGCGCGTACAGGCCGTAGAAGAACACCTGCGGCAGGCACCAGTACGCGAACGTCACGGCGAGAGAGAACTGCTCCTCCGGCATGGTCCCGCCGTAGAGGCCGACGAGCAGC
>CAKTZW010000572.1 GCA_934636065.1 uncultured Labedella sp. | reverse complement strand
GTGTAGGCCTCCGGCGAGACCACGATCGCGACGTTCGGGTGGTTCTTCGCGGCCGCGCGCACCATCGCCGGTCCCCCGATGTCGATCTGCTCCACGACGTCGTCGCCGGCCGCTCCGCTCGCGACGGTCTCCGCGAACGGATAGAGGTTCACGACGACGAGCTCGAAGGGCTCGATGGACAGCTCGGCGAGCTGCTGCTCGTGCGTCTCGAGCCGCAGGTCGGCGAGCAGTCCGGCGTGCACGCTCGGGTGCAGGGTCTTCACCCGACCGTCGAGCGACTCCGGGAAGCCCGTGACCGTCGCGACGTCCGTGACCGCAAACCCGGCGTCGCGGATGGTCGCGGCGGTGGAGCCGGTCGAGACGATCTCGACGCCGGAGTCGGCGAGAGCACGCGCGAGGTCGAGCAGCCCCGTCTTGTCGCTCACGGAGATGAGGGCGCGCTTGACCTCGACGAAGTCGCGGTCGCGGTAGAGGCTCGAGTCGTGGCGGGGGCCGGCCATGCTGATGCTCCTTGGTTACAGGGCCTCGAGATCGAGGCCGTTGGCGATGTCGATGACCGTCTGCACGAGCAGGCGCCGTTCGACGGGTTTGATGCGCTCGTGCAGGGCGTGCTCGTCGTCCCCGGTCAGGACGGGGACCCGCTCCTGCACGATGATGGGGCCGTCGTCCACGCCGTCGGCGACGACGATGATCGAGGCGCCCGTCTCGGTCGCGCCCGCTGCGATCGCATCACGGACGGCGTGCGCACCGGGGAACTCCGGCAGGTAGGCGGGGTGGGTGTTGATGAGGCGCGGGGACAGCGCGGCCACGACGCGATGCGGCAGCAGTCTCATGAGACCGGACAGCACGACGAGGTCCGGCTCCCACTCGCGGATGCGCTCGAGGAGCGCGTCCCCCCACTCGTCGCGGGTCGAGAACGACCCGAACGGGACGGTGAAGGTGGGGACGCCGAACTCCTCGGCGTGCGCGAGGCCGTCGGCGTCGCGGTCGGCGCCGACGGCGACGATGCGCGCGGGGAATCCCTCGTCCGCTTGCGCCTCGAGCAGCGCGCGGAGGTTGGACCCCCCTCCGGAGATGAGGACGACGAGCGACAGCACCCCGCAATCCTATCGGTCGACCGCTGAGCGATCCGACGGCCCGAGCGAGCCCCTCCGTGTTGGGGGGGGTGGGGGGACCAGCGCGCGTCGGATCAGCGCTCGTCGGACGAGTACCGGCCCGAGGCCATCCCGACGATCGCGGCGATGCCCGTGGTGGCGAGCGTGGCGAGCGCGACGGCCACGGGGTCCGGTCCGATCTCCTGCAGCCGTTCGGGTCCGATCGCGCCCGAGGCGACGAGTGCGAGGAGGCCCATCAGGATGCTCGCGACGACACCGATGCCGAGAGCCGTCGATCCGAGCGCGAGGACGAGGCCGTGCGAGCCGACGGCGCGAACCACGGCGGGACGCACGGCGGCGGCGCCGAGGAAGCCGATGAGCACCGGGACGACGAGTCCGACGAAGCCGAAGGCGAGGTCTCCCGTGGGGATCGCCCCGAGCATGGGGACGCCCGGGATCGGTCCGAGGAGGGTCGCCGCCGGTGAGACGCTCGTTCCGGCTCCGATCGCGAAGCCCGGCCCGAGCAGCCACGACGCGCACCACACGACGAACGTCGGCAGGTAGGCGAGTTGCGCGATCGTCAGGGCGATCCCGCCCGTGACGCCGACCCCCGAGCTCTCGTACAGCCCGACGACGGTGCCGAAGGAGGCGAAGAGGACGACGGTGACGACGACCGCCGCTGCTCCCACGATCCCCGACGCGACGATCGCACCCCCGCGCAGGGAGGCGACGAGGACGGCACGCCACCGGTCCCCGAGTCTGTCGCCGACCGCCTCGAGGCGCTCGGCCATGCGGCCCCCCACGAGCGACGCGCCGCCGCGGACGCGCGCACCGATGAGGCCGACGGCGAGCCCGACGAGATGGACGAGGACAGGAGAGGCGATCCCCCCGAGGAGCGACGGACTCACCGACCCGGTCCGGGCCG
>CAKTZW010000571.1 GCA_934636065.1 uncultured Labedella sp. | reverse complement strand
GCCTCCACGAGCTTCGCGACCTCGTCCTCGTCCGAGAACACGACCGCGATCTTCGAGAGGATGCCGAGGTGCTCGTCCCCGACGCCGGCGATGCCGACCGCGAACCGCACCTCCTCGCCGTCCCAGTCGATCGGAGTCGCGTACCGGACGAGCGAGAGCGCCGATGCCTTGATGGCGTCCTTGGACTCGTTCGTGCCGTGCGGGATGGCGAGCAGGTTGCCCATGTAGGTGGACACGCTCGTCTCGCGCTCGAGCATCGCGTCGACGTAGCTCGCGTCGACGGCGCCGGAGGCGACGAGGAGAGCGCCCGCCTCGCGGATCGCCTCCTCCTTCGTGGTGGCGCTGCCCTCGGCGACCACGTTGGCGCGGGTCAGGATGTCGTCGCTCACTTGGCGGTCTCCTTCTGGTTCTGGACCTGCGCCACGACCTCGTCGTACTTCGGCGAGTTCATGAAGTTGTCGACCGAGACGTGCTGGGAGTTCGGCGACTTCTCCCGCGCACGGTCCGTGAGGTCCTTGTGCGTGATGACGAGGTCGGCGTCGCCCGTGAGGTTCGCGATGGCCTGATTGGTCACCGTCACGCCGTCCACGCCGGCCTTCTTGAGCTTGTTCCGGAGGACCGAAGCGCCCATGGCGCTCGAGCCCATGCCGGCGTCGCACGCGAAGACGATGTTGTGCACCTCCGTCGCCGTGGCGGTCGCCGTCGCTCCGGCGGGAGCCGATGCACCCGCGGCCGTTCCGGCGGCGCCACCGGCGAGACCGCCGAGGACGGTGCTCTCCTTGCCCTTGTTGGCATTGGTCTTCGCGATGGCGGCGTTCAGGTCGCCGGCGTTCTCGGCCTCGAGGTCGCGCTTACGGCTCGACCGCAGGATGACCGAGGCGATGAGGAACGACACGGCGGCCGAGAGGATGACGGACAGGACGACACCGATGAAGCTGTCGTTCGCCGTCTGCAGCAGGATCGCGACGATGCTGCCGGGCGACGCGGGTGCGCGGAGGCCGCTCTGGAAGAGCGCGTTCGTCGCAACGCCCGTCGCGCCACCGGCGATGACGGCCAGCACGAGCATCGGCTTCATGAGGACGTACGGGAAGTAGATCTCGTGGATACCGCCGAGGAAGTGGATGACGATCGCGCCGGGCGCGCTCGCACGCGCCATGCCGATCCCGAAGATCGAGAAGGCGAGCAGGATGCCGAGACCGGGGCCGGGGTTCGATTCGATGATGAACAGGATCGACTTGCCGGTCTCCTGCGCCTGCTGCGTACCGAGCGGCGTGAAGACGCCGTGGTTGATGGCGTGGTTGAGGAAGAGGATCTTGCCCGGCTCGACGAGGATGCTCACGAGGGGCAGCAGGCCGAGGCTCACGAGCCAGTCGACAGCGCCCTCGAGGGCGTTGCTGAGCGCCTGGACGATCGGCGCGATACCGAAGAAGCCGCCGATCGCGAGGATCGCACCGAGGATGCCGGCCGAGAAGTTGTTGACGAGCATCTCGAAGCCGGCGCGGATCTTGCCGTCCCAGATGGAGTCGACCTTCTTCATGAGCCACGCGGCGAGCGGTCCCATGATCATGGCGCCGATGAACATCGGGATGGTCGAGCCGACGATGACGCCGACGGTCGCGATGGACGCGACGACTCCGCCGCGCTCACCGTAGATCATCCGCCCGCCGGTGTTCGCGATCAGGAGCGGAAGGAGATAGGTGATCATCGGGCCGACGAGACCGACGTACTGCGGGAACGTCGTGCCGTCCTCCGCGGCGGCCAACGCCGTCGCGGCGCCCTGCCAGCCGATGGCGTCGGCGTTGCCGAAACCGCCGAGGATGCCGTTCGGGAGCCAACCGGTGGCGATGAAGAGCGCCGTGATGAGTCCCCAGGCGATGAATGCCGCGATGTTCGGCATCACCATCCCGGAGAGGAACGTGCCGAAGCGCTGGACGGCGACGCGAGCGCCGGCCGGCTTCGACGTGGTGGACGTCGTTGTCATGAGTGGGTCTCCTTGAGGGATTCGACCGCGGCGGTGACC
>CAKTZW010000570.1 GCA_934636065.1 uncultured Labedella sp. | reverse complement strand
CTGTTACGTCAGCTCGACGAAACCGACGACGGGGTGCTGAAGGGGCTTGACGCCTTCGTGGCGACTGCGCACATCGTGGGCCGACCACAGCCGGGTGAAGTCACGACTCTCGGTCGAGAGCTCGCCGATCAGTTCCCGCAGCGCCCGGTCGTTGGGCTCTCTCCCGGCTTCGGCTCGCAGCAGCGCGACGGTGGCGGACGCCCCTCCCTCCCAGTCGACGAAGAAGTCACGGGACGTCGGGTCGAGGAAGTGGAAGCGGGCGAAGTTCGCTCGGCCGCCGACCGTGGTCGGGCTCTCGAACAGGGGTGCGTGCAGGGCGCGGCCGAGAGCGTTGGCGGCGAGAACGTCGAGACGCCCGTTTCGCAGGAATACCGCCGACAGGGTCACGGAATCGATGAGCCACCGCACGGGCCCATCGATCGCCGTCTCCTTCGGCCGCGACGCCGGTCGGACGCTCGGGCGGGCGGACCGGGCGAGGTCGAAGAGGTAGGTGCGTTCGTCCTCGGTCAGGTGCAAGGCTCGGGCCACGGCGGCGAGGACCTCCTCCGAGACGCCCGTGATGTTCCCCTTCTCGAGGCGGGTGTACCATTCGGTGCTCACGCCGGACAGCACGGCGACCTCCTCGCGGCGCAGCCCCGGTACGCGGCGCCGGGTGCCGGCGGGTAGGCCGACCTGCTCGGGGGTGAGCCGCCCACGCCGACTGACGAGGAAGTCTCGGATGTCGTCGCGATTGCCGCGGGGGGTGTCCATGCGCTCAACGGTAATCGTGTCACCGTCGTCGTGAGAGGGGAGAGGCTGTACCCCCCATAACTGCGACCTCCCGCCCCCACGGGTGGCGGGGTCTGATGGGTGGTGTCGCTGTGAGATCCGCAGATCGAGGGAGGCAGGCATGACGACCGACAGCATCCAGACCGCGCCGTCGTCGGGGACCGCGGAAACAGCTCGAATGCCGCTGCCGCTCGTGGTGTACGTGCTGGCCATCGGGACGTTTCTGATGCTGACGACCGAGTTCGTCGTCGCGGGCATCCTCCCGGAGGTCGCCTCGGACCTCTCCATCTCGCTGGCTCAGGCCGGAGGACTGATCACGGTGTTCGCCGCCGGAATGATCGTCGGCGCGCCGCTGATGGCGTTGCTGACGATGCGGATGTCGAAGCGCGTCACTCTCATCGTGGCGTTGCTGATCTTCGTGGCCGGCCACGTCGTCGTCGCCCTGAGCTCCGACGTCGTGGTTCTCTTCGTCGCGCGCTTCGTCACGGCGTTCGCCACCGGGGCGTTCTGGGCGGTATCCGCCGTGGTCGCGACTCGTGCCGCTGGTGAGGGCGCAGGCGCACGCGCACTGGGTGTCGTGAGCGCGGGCGGCGCGCTCGCCACAGTGCTGGGCGTCCCGATCGGCGCCGCCATCGCCCAGACGGTCGGTTGGCGGGGCACGTTCTGGGTCCTCGCGATCGCCGCCGTCATCGCGACGGGCTTCGTCGCGCGCCTCGTCCGGTCGGACGGCCGCGGCGACCCGATGACGTCCCTGAAGGGGGAGCTGAGCGGGCTGCGGTCCGGGCGGCTGTGGTTGGCGCTGCTCGCCTGCGCGACCACGACAGGTGGGGTGCTCGCCGCGTACTCCTACATCGCCCCGATCCTCACTGATCAAGCCGGTGTGGACGCCGGACTCGTCCCGTTGGTCCTGACGGGATTCGGCATCGGGTCCTTCATCGGCACCATCCTCGGCGGCCGATTCGGCGACGCCCACCCGGGGCTCGTCACGATCCTCACTCCCACGGTGACGGTCGCGATCCTCGCCGCGATCAGCACGGTCACCGACGCCCCCGCCGTCATGGTCGTCCTCGTCGTGCTCCTGGGGCTGTTCGGTCTCAGCGCCAACGGGGTCCTCATCCACCTCGCGGTGCACTTCTCGGGTCGATCCGCCACCCTCGGCTCCGCTCTCGCGGTCGCTGCGTTCAACGCGGGCACCGCCATCGGCACGGCGATCGCCGGAGCCGCACTCTCGACCCCGCTGGGCGTCCATGGTC
>CAKTZW010000569.1 GCA_934636065.1 uncultured Labedella sp. | reverse complement strand
CGTGGCTGTGGTCCCGCCCCGTCATCGGCGCCGACACGACGCCGATCGTGGACACGTGGTGGCAGACGGAGACGGGCGCGATCATGATCTCGGCGCTCCCGGGTGTCACCGAGGCCAAGCCGGGAAGCGCGCAGACACCCCTTCCGGGCATCTCGGTGGACGTCGTGGACGACGCGGGCACCCCGGTGGGGCATGGAGACGGCCTGCTCGTCGTGACCGAGCCGTGGCCGTCCATGCTCCGCGGCATCTGGGGCGACGACGAGAGATTCAGGGAGACCTACTGGTCGACGTTCGGCGACCGCTACTTCGCCGGTGACGGCGCCCGCATCGACGAGGACGGCGACATCTGGCTGCTCGGCCGGGTCGACGACGTCATGAACGTGTCGGGCCACCGACTCTCCACGGCGGAGATCGAGTCGGCCCTCGTCGCGCACCACTTCACGGCCGAGGCCGCCGTCGTCGGGGCCTCGGACGAGACGACGGGGCAGGCCGTCGTCGCCTTCGTGATCATCAAGGAGAGCCAGAAGTCCGAGGCGGAGGCGACCGACATCGCGGCCGAGCTGCGCTCCCACGTGTCGACGCAGATCGGGCCGATCGCGAGGCCGCGCGACATCTACGTCGTCGCCGAGCTCCCGAAGACCCGGTCGGGGAAGATCATGCGCCGGCTGTTGCGCGACCTCGCCGAAGGCCGTGAGATCGGCGACACGACGACCCTCGCCGACACCCAGGTCATGCGGATCATCGGGGACAAGGTCCGCTGACCGGCTGTCGGATGGACGACGACGGCGGGCCCGGATCGGGCCCGCCGTCGTCGTATCAGGAGGCTAGGCGAACGCCAGCACGACCTCGACCTCGACGGGCGAGTCGAGCGGGAGCACGGCGACGCCCACGGCCGAGCGCGCGTGCACGCCGGCGTCCCCGAACACCTCGCCGAGGAACTCGCTCGCCCCGTTGATGACACCGGCCTGCGCCGTGAACGACGGGTCGGAGGCCACGAATCCCGTGACCTTCACGACGGCGGTCACCCGGTCGAGCGACCCGATCACCGAGCGGGTCGCGGCGAGCGCGTTGAGCGCGCACGTCCGCGCGTAGGCTTTGGCGTCCTCCGGGGACACGAGGCCGTCGCCCTCCCCGACCTTGCCCGTGGCCGGAAGCGCGCCGCCGGACATCGGGAGCTGGCCGGAGGTGAAGACGAGATTGCCGTTCACCACGGCGGGGACGTACGCCGCGAGCGGGGGGACGACCTCCGGCAGTTCGACGCCGAGCTCGGCGAGCCGGTCCGTGACCGCACCCATCAGGCGCTCGCGATCTCGCGCTTGAAGTAGGCCACGAGGCCGCCTTCCGGTCCGTTCACGATCTGCACGAGCTCCCACCCGTCGCTGCCCCAGTTGTTCAGGATGGCGGTCGTGTTGTGGATGAGAAGAGGCGTGGTGATGTACTCCCAGCGCGTCATGGGGCTCCTTCGTGACGGGGATCGTGGGACGAGACGGGGCGCGACACCCCCGTTCGCGTGCCAATACCGGGCACGCGTGTGAGCGCGTGGTAGGGCGCATTTCCAGAATCGTCGCTTACCATCGATCCTATGCCTCATCAAAAACGTACGGCTAGAGGTGTGCTCGGGGGCCTCCTCGGCTTCGTCGGCCTCAGCGCCGCGGCCGGTGTCCTCGTCACCGCCGCCGTGACTCCGGCCCTCGCCATCTCCGGCATGGGGGCGAACAACACGATCCAGGTCTTCGACTCCCTGCCCGAGTACCTCGAGCCGACTCCGCTCATGGAGAAGTCGACGATCTACGCGTACGACAGCGATGGCACCACGCCGGTCGAGCTCGCGCAGTTCTACGACCAGAACCGCCAGGAGGTCCAGTGGGACCAGATCTCGCAGTTCTTCAAAGACGCGGCGGTCGCCAAGGAGTTGGAGGACGCGGCGCGGGCCGGCGGTTGCGGGCTGATGACGGTCGAACTCGACCGCCGTGCCGGAGAGGATAGCGCCCGCGTCTCCGTTCGCCGGATCAAGCCGCTGGAGG
>CAKTZW010000568.1 GCA_934636065.1 uncultured Labedella sp. | reverse complement strand
CTTCTGCTCCAGGCCGAGGAGGCGGCGCAGGACCCGGTCCACCGGCCCGCGGCCCTTGCGCCGCTGCGCGAACCGCTTGCGCAGCGTGCGGACCGAGGGGACGACGTCCGGGCCGGGCGCCGCGTGGCCGGCGAGACGGTAGAGGAGGTCGCGGTCACCGTCGGGGAGGCGCAGCGCCCGGGCCAGCGACTCGACGATCTGAACGGACGGCGCCGTGGCGCGACCCTGCTCGAGCCGCGTCAGGTAGTCGGCGGACATCCCGGCGAGCGCCGCGAGCTCCTCCCGGCGCAGCCCCAGGGCCCGGCGACGCCCGCCCACGGGCAGGCCGACGACCTCCGGCGCGACACGATCGCGCCACTGCCGCACCATCCGGCCGAACTCCCACGATTCCACGGCGCCAGTCTGCGCGATGCGCGGGCCGTTGTCCTGGTCCTGCCGGTCCTACGACAACCGGACGGCTGCCTCGCACGCGCCGTCCGGCGCAGTCTCGAGGAAGGCCGCCCCGTCGGGCCGGCCGTCGATTCGAAAGGACCTCCATGTCTCCCCTCGCTCTCGTCACGGGCGCCTCGTCCGGCATCGGCCGCGCATTCGCGGAGCGCCTCGCCGCCGACGGCCACGACCTCATCGTCGTCGGGCGGCGCCGCGAACGCCTCGAGGCGCTCGCCGCTTCACTCCCGGACGTCGACGTCCACGTCGTCGTCGCGGATCTCGCGACGGACGCGGGCATCGACGCCGTGGCCGAGTTGTGCGCGACCCGACCGGTCGAGCTGCTCGTCAACAACGCCGGCGTCGCGCACTACAGGCCGATGGCGGAACTGACGGCAGCCACCGCGCGCGAGCTGCTCAACGTGAAGGTCGTCGCGCCGACCCTGCTCACTCGAGCGGCGCTGCCGGGCATGATCGGACGCGGCGCCGGCACGGTGCTGAACGTCGCCGGGATGATCGCGTTCTCAGGGCCGGCCCCCGCTCCCGCCCCGCAGGGCGGCCGCGTCGTGTACACGGGCACCCTCGCCCACACGGTCGCGATGACGCAGGCGCTCGACTCCGAGCTCGCGGGCACGGGGGTGCGCGCCCACGTCGTCTGCCCGGGGATCGTCGCAACGGAGTTCCACACGGTCCAGGGCATGGACCTGTCGGCCGTCCCACGGATGTCGGCGGAGGACGTCGTCACGGCCGCGCTCGCGGGCCGCGGTCTCGGCGAGGTCGTCATCGCACCCGGGGTCGAGGACGGCGGGCTGCTCGACGCGGTGTTCTCCGCCGACCTCGCCGCGTTCGCCGGGCAGAGCCCGGATCTCGCGTCCCGCTACCGGGCCGCCTGAGTACCGCGCCGCCGGGTCACCGGTGCTCGGCGGGCGGGTGCTCCCCGCGAGACACGTCGGTATCGCCTCGTCGCCGCTCGGCGCGGGCGTGCAGCGAGCGGATCGGGCCGATCGCGAGGAACAGCGCGAGGGGCCACACGATGATGAGCCCCGCCGGGTCACGGCCCGTCGAGATCACCCACACGGTGATGGAGACGCTGACGACGAGATAGAGGAGGAAGGCGACCCACGACACGACGTCTGCGCTGCGGCGACGACCCGGAGAGACCATCGTGACGTCCTGCGGTTCGCGGCGTTCCGCGGCGGGCAGTCGGCGGTTCGAGGACCGGTGGACGACGAGACCGACCGCGATGAGGACGATCCCGGCCGCGAGCCAGACGAGAGGGGACCCGTCACCTCGCATGAGCGCGGCGAGACTGAGCGGCAGGCACACGACGCCGGCACCGATCAGGAGGCGAGCGACTCTCACGGCGGCCCTCATCGAGGTCCCGCTCCGTCCGGTTCCTCGATGCGCATGAGGAGAGTGAATCATGCTCAGCGGTCGAGCAGGAGCGATTGGATCGCCGCGGCCGCCGCGCCGCGGGCCCATTCGTCGAAGCCGCCGGGGTCCGTGATGACGCGCACGGCCCCGGCGAGGGGCCGTCGGTCGGCGTCGAGCGCGGCACGGACGTCATCCGCGACGACGTCGAACAGGCGCTCCCCGTCCCCCGCGACGACG
>CAKTZW010000567.1 GCA_934636065.1 uncultured Labedella sp. | reverse complement strand
CCACTGCATCCTCGGCCAGAACGGCGCGGGGAAGAGCACGCTCATCAAGACGCTCGCGGGGGTACACCGTCCCGACGAGGGCGAGATCGTCTGGCTGGGCGAGCCCGTCGAGATCGCGGATCCCCAGGCCGCCATCGCGCTCGGGATCGCGACGATGTACCAGGAGCTCGACGTCGTCGACGGACTCACGGTGGCCGAGAACATCTTCCTCGGACACGAGATCGCGAGCGGAGGGTTCACGCGACGGTCGGAGGCGGCGCGGCGGACGCGCGCCCTCATGGACGGACTCGGCCATCCGTCGATCTCCCCGAACACCGAGGTGGGATCGCTGAGCGCCGCGAACAAGCAGATCGTCAGCATGGCGCGCGCCCTGTCGCACGACATCAAGCTCATCATCATGGACGAGCCGTCCGCCGTCCTCGACTCCGAAGAGGTGAAGAACCTCTTCGGAGTGGTGCGAGAGCTCACGTCCGCCGGCATCGCCGTCGTCTACATCACGCACCGGCTGGAGGAGATCCGGCAGATCGGGGACCGCATCACGGTCATCAAGGACGGACGGACGATGGCCTCGGGCCTTCCCGTAGCCGATTCGCCGACCTCCGAGCTCATCCGCCTCATGACGGGGCGCGAGGTGGCGAACGTCTTCCCTCCGGCAGTCCCGGTTCCCGCGGACTCGCCCGCGGTCCTCGAGGTACGCGACCTGAGCCTCGCCGGTGTCTTCTCCGACGTGTCGTTCAGCGTCCGAGCCGGTGAGATCGTCGGACTCGCGGGGCTCGTGGGCTCCGGCCGCTCGGAGATCCTCGAGACGGTGTACGGGGCGCGCCGGGCGTCGAGCGGAACCGTCACCGTCGCCGGGAAGCCGCTGCGGCGTGGCTCCGTGACGGCCGCGGTGCGCGCGGGAGTCGGGCTGTCGCCCGAGGAGCGCAAGAGCCAGGGCCTCGTGCTCGGCGACCCCATCGTCGTCAACGTCACCCTGTCGGCGCTCTCCCGGTTCGCTCGCGGCGGCTGGCTCGACGAGCGCGGCGAGCGCGCCGCCGCTCGCGAGCAGATCGAGGCGCTCGACCTCCGTCCGTCGGACCCGGACCGGCCCGCGGCGACGCTCTCCGGCGGCAACCAGCAGAAGATCCTCCTCGCCCGCTGGCTCGTCCACGGCACGGGAGTGCTGCTGCTCGACGAGCCGACCCGCGGCATCGACGTCGGCGCCCGCACCGAGATCTACGCGCTCATCCGACGCCTCGCCGCCGAGGGGAACGCGATCGTCATCGTGTCGAGCGAGATCGAGGAGGTCCTCGGACTCGCGGACGTCGTGCTCGTCGTCTCCGACGGACACGTCCTGCAGACCCTGCCAGCCCACGCGATCGACGAGCGGGGCGTGCTCGAACTCGTCATGAAAGGAGCTGCCGCATGAGCGAGCAGCAGAACACCGGCGTCGGGGAGGCCGAGAGGCAGTCGCTCGTCGCCGGCTCCGAAGCCCCGCAGTCGCCGTGGCGGCGCATTCTGAGCGGATCGGTCGGCCGCAACGCCGGGCTTCTGATCGCCCTCCTCCTCATCGTCGTGGTGGGGGCGGTCACCGCCGGTGAGACGTTCACGTCGGTGCCGAACATCCTCACGATCCTCCGGCAGGCGTCCATCATCGGCGTCATCAGCATCGGCATGACCCTCGTCATCATCGGGGGCGGCATCGATCTCTCGGTGGGTTCCGTGATGGGACTCGCGTCCGTCGTGGCGACCCTCGCCGCCGTGCAGGACCTTGCCGACAGCCTGCACTGGATCGTCCTCGTCGTCATCGCGATCGCCGTGGGGGTCGCCGCCGGTCTCGTCAACGGGATCGTCGTCGCCTATGGGAAGGTCGCCGCGTTCATGGCGACCCTCGCCATGCTCGTCGCGGCCCGCGGCCTCGCCGAGATCCTCGCCAACCGGCGGACGCTCCCGGTGAGGTCGCGCGACTTCATCGACGCGCTCAACGCCGACATCCTCGGCGTCGACATCCTCATCTGGATCTTCATCCTGGTCGCCGCCGCCGGTTGGCTCGTCCTCAAC
>CAKTZW010000566.1 GCA_934636065.1 uncultured Labedella sp. | reverse complement strand
GGTCGTACTCGCAGTACTCCCCGCACAGGCCCTCCGGCGTCCCGGGCTCGATGGCCGGGGTGAAGGCCGTCGCCGGCTCGAAGGAGCCGCCGTAGATGACGTCGTTGATCGTGTCGCGGTCGATGGCCATCGAGATGGCCTGCCGGACGCGCACGTCCTGGTAGCGCTCGTCCCACAGCGGGAGGCCGAGGAAGGAGATGCCGGGGGCCTCGAAGGAGTAGAACGCGTCGCCGAAGTCGCCGTCGGCCTGCGGCAGGCGGTTGGGCGGCACCGAGGCGATGTCGAGGTTGCCCGCCTGCACGTCCGTGTAGGCGGTCGCCGTGTCCGTGTAGGGGACGAAGGTGATCTGGTCCGTCGTCGGCTCGTCGCCCGCGTAGTCCGCGTACGCGGTGACGACGAGCGGCTCGTTCTCCACGTAGTCGTCCTGCAGCTCGAACGGCCCGTTGCCGATCGGGTGCGTGTTGTAGGCCTCGAGGTCGTCGAACGCCGACTCGGGCATCGGGTACATCGCCGTCTGCGCCTGGCTCACCTGGAGGGGGAACTGGCTGTCGGGGCCGATGAGCTCGACGGTGAAGGTCGTCTCGTCCACGACCGTCAGTCCCGACATCTCGGTCGTCGAGGGCTCACCCTCCGCGGGGTTGAGGTCCGTGTACCCGACGATGCTCGCCACCTGGCCGGAGTTCTCGAAGGCGTTGGGGCCGTAGGCGACGGCGTTCCACGAGTCGATGTAGCTCTGCGCCGTGACCGGGGTGCCGTCGTGGAAGGTCCAGCCGTCCTTGAGCGTGATGGTCCACGTGACGTTGTCGTCCGACTCGATGGACTCGGCCTGGACGTAGGTGAGGGTGCCGTCGGACTCGAGGAAGGTGAGCGGAGCCCACACGGCCATGTTGACGTCGTACGCCACGAGCTGACGCCCGGGGGTGAGCGTTCCGGGGTCGGTGACCCCCATCGTGATCGCGGTGGTGCCGTCGTCGGCGGTGTCGGAACCGCCGGACGCGCAGGCCGTGAGGGCCATGGCCGCGACCAGCAGTGCCCCGGCCGTCGCGGTGCGCTGTTTCCTTCTCATCGTTTCTCCTCGTCGGTATGCAGAACGGGCCCCGTGGGACCCGGATGGTGCGTGGGTGCGAGTGGAGCGGGGACGTCGGGTGCTGCCGTCGGGCCGCGGGATCGGCGGCGGAGGGAGGACGGCGTCGCGGTGGGGCGGCGGTGGGCCCAGCAAACCGCCTCGCGGGCGACTCGTCAATACTTGAGGCTCAGAAGTTTCACAAAGTAATGAAACCTAAACATGCGGGAAACATATCCGGGCGCGGCCCCGGCGAGGTGCGCAGGCGGGGCGGGCGCAGCGCCTCACCACCCCCAGGTGCCCGCTGCCCCCTTGAAGGGACCGACGATCTCGGACGTGATCCACCCGCCGTAGAAGTCGCCGTCCTGTGCCCGGACGCGTTCCCCGTCGACCTCGCAGCTCTCCATCCGGCCCGGGTACAGCGCGACCCGCTCGCGGAGGGACTCGAAACCGCGGTTCGGAGTCGCGTAGTACCAGCCGGCCGAGGGCGCGACGGTCGTCCCGCCCACGACGTCGAGGTACGACGCCTCGCCCTTGTACTCGCAGAACGTCGTGCCGGCGGCCGGTCGCAGCGCTTCGGCGACGAAGGAGGCGACCGGCAGGTAGAACACGGGCGGATGACTCGTCTCGAGCACGCGGACCGCGTCGGTCGTGTCCGCGATCACCGCTCCCCCGAGGCGCACGACGACGCGCTTCGAGACGGCCTCGACGCGCGGCGGCCGCGGGTAGTCCCACACCGACTCCTGACCGGGAGCTGCGGGGATCGGTTCGGGACGACGGGACCGAGGGGGCATCCTCCCAGTCTGCCGCCGCCGACCCCCGGAAACGGACCTTCCGGCGAAGCGGCGCCTGTCAATACACTGTGCGGCATGTACTTGCTGTTCTCGGCCGTCACGTTCCTGGTGGTGCTCGCGGCGCTCATCGACATCATCACGCGGCCGGACGGTCAGGTGAAGCACCTGCCGAAGCTCTTCTGGGT
>CAKTZW010000565.1 GCA_934636065.1 uncultured Labedella sp. | reverse complement strand
GCGGTGCTGCTTGGCGTAGAGGGCTCGTGCGCGCTGCTCGGCGGCGTCGACCCGGTCGGCCTGGAGGCGTCGGTACCGGATGGTCACGATGAACACGCCCGACGCGACAGTCAGGCCCGCCGCGTTGATCACACTGTGGCTCACCGGCAGGTCCGGCGCGTACACGGCTGTGACGGCGACCCCGATACCGGCGCACACGAGTCCGGCCCGGACGGGGTCGACGTCGGCGACGGTCGCGCAGCTGACGGCGACATAGGCCAGCGCGAGAAGCCACGGCGTGGTTCCCATGGACAGAGGTCGTTGGAGTGTCAAGGGTTCCAGCAGCAGGAGTGCGACGAAGCAGGCGACGGGCACCCAGAGCCACAGCCGTCCGTGGGCGTCGAACGTCCTGAGTGACAGCAGGACGGCGGCGATCATACCGCCGGCGAGGCACCATGCCGCGACCACCAGTGGGATGGCGGCGCCGCGGTGGTGCCCGACGTAACCCGGCACCGTGAGAAGCACCAAGAGCGGTGCGCATGCGGCGATGGTCGTCACCATGCCGTGTTCGACTCCTCGCCGGATACCGGGCAAGCCGGACGCCGGGGATGGTTCGGGGATGATGGCACCGCCCGCGGGGGCGTTCCCCGGGCTGACGGGCCCACGGGACCCGCGTCCGAGCCTGATCCTCACCTGCTCACGCTAGGTCAATGCCCCTGCGACCGAAAGCCCCCCACACGGGATGTGAGGCCTCGCTCAGGCCGCCCGCTCCCGCGCCTCCGCAACGGCGCGGCCGCGCTCCGTGCCGGCGAAGCGCGCCATCATGTCGGCGAGGGTGGCCGCGTCCTCGTTGGCGCCGAACGCCTCGGCGTGCGGCTCCAGGCGGATACTGTCGCGCAGGGATCCGGCGGGAACCGGGTCGAAGCCGAGCGAGTCGACGAGATCGCTCACCACGGACACCGCCTCGGCGTCGTCGCCCGCGACGGCGATCGCCTTCCGACCGGGCGCACCCGCGGACCGAGGCCCCTCGTCGAGGTCGTGGTAGCCCATGTGGTTGAACGCCTTCACGACGCGCGACTCGGGCAGGAACGCCTGCACCCGCTCGCTCGTCGAGACGCGCGGGTCGGTGAGGTCGTCCCGGATGCCGTCGACCTCCCACCAGTAGTTCATCGCGTCGACCACGACCCTGCCGGCGAGCTCGGCCGTCGGCACCGACGGCAGCTTGCCGAGAGGGAGCGCGAGCACGACGATGTCCGCGGCCCGCGCGGCCTCCGCGCTCCACACCGCCTCGGCGCCCGGCGCGAGCACGCCGGTGATGAGACGGATCCTCGCCGGATCACCGGACCCGGAGATGAGGACGCGGTGACCCGCCGCGAGGGCGAGCCGCGCGAGGACCGTGCCGACCTTGCCCGCGCCGAGGATGCCGATCGTGTGGGTCCCGCTCATGCGGCCGCCCCCGTCTCCTTCTCGCTCGCAAGAATGTCCTTCACCATCGGGAGCACCGTCGAACCGTACAGCTCGACGGCACGGCTGCGGGCGCCGGCCGGCACCGCACCGAACGTGTAGATGAGGTCGAAGCGGCCGACGCCGAGACTCGAGACGGTCTTCGCGATCTTCCGCGCGACGGTCTCGGGCGATCCGATGTACTGGGACCCGCCCGCGATCTCCGCCTCGAACTCGCGGCGCTCGATGGGCGGCCAGCCGCGCAGCTTGCCGATCCGGTCACGGATGACCTTCATGTGCGGCCAGACGATCTCCTTGGCCTCCTCATCGGTGTCCGCGATGAAGCCCGGGGAGTGCACTCCGACCGGGTGCGCCGTGGTGCCGAACTGCTCGGCCGCGCGGCGGTAGAGGTCGATGTAGGGCAGGAACCGCTCGGGGGCGCCGCCGATGATCGCGAGCATGAGCGGGAGGTCGTACTGCGCCGTGCGGATGACGGACTGCGGCGATCCGCCGACGCCCACCCACGTCTTCAATCCGTTCGCGGTCTTCGGGAACACGTCGGCGTTCTCGAGCGCCGCGCGGGTCGACCCGCTCCACGTGACGGGCTTCTCCTTCAGGAGC